>JAWLDL010000150.1:0-5997 GCA_041686675.1 Spirochaetia bacterium
CTCGGGATAGGAGAGACGACGTGGCAGGAGGGGGATGCAGCCGGCCGCGACTGCCTCCACGACCGAGATGCCGAAGTTCTCCTGCACAGAGGTCGACACCACGATG
Organism: Spirochaetia bacterium; assembly: GCA_041686675.1. Classification (GTDB taxonomy): domain Bacteria; phylum Spirochaetota; class Spirochaetia; order DSM-27196; family PWMO01; genus JAAAOH01. The sequence continues at coordinate 107 of JAWLDL010000150.1, forward strand.
TCCCCCGCAAGCAGCAGCTGCTCGTAGGCCTCCCGGTCGTCGAGGTATCCGTACTGCACGATGTGTTTCTCCAGACTCGCGCGTGCGGCCTCGAACTCCTTCGGGTGGTATTGGGGGTTCTCGCCGAGTAGTGCGAGTCGGAACTCCCAGCCCTCCCCGGAGAGCCGCTCGAGGGTCCGGAAGAAGGGCGCGGGGTTCTTGTCGTACTCCCACCTGTGGTTCCAGATGATGAGCGGTCCGGCGGTGGCATTCCCTGCGCCCCCGGCGGCCGTCGCGCCCGCGGCCCCGGCCGCCGAGTCTGCATGCCCGGCGGCGCCGGCACCCCCGGCCCCGGCACCCCGTGGCCCGGCGAGCAGCCGCTCCAGGCTGCACCCCGGGTGCAGGACGCCGGCGCGCTCGGCGATGGAGGTGCCGAGCTCGCGGAGCTCCTGCGAGGGGGCGCCTTCCAGAACCTCGGCCGCGACCTCGAGGAAGCGCCGGCGGTGGAAGTGCGAGTTGAACAGGGTGCGGTCGGCCATGAGGACGTTGCGGATGTCCACGAAGGCGGTTGCGGCGTCGAGGCTCATCCCCTTCGGCAGCGGGTAGGTGATCTGGCTCTCGTGCACGTAGAGCAGAATCGGCGGTCCGACGACGAGGGCACGGAAGTCGGCGAGCGTCAGCAGGTCGGTGGCGATGATGCCGTCGTACCCTTCGAGGTGAAGAGGGCGGGCGTGGGCATGCGTGGTGGGCCGGGGTGCGCCGCGCTCCTCCGCGAGGCGGTCGGCGAATTGCAGGGCGGCCGCACGGGTGCGCCACCGCCAGTTCTCGGCGGGAAGCGTGAGCAGATCGATACGGTAGCGGGAGTGCTCGATCAGTCCTTCCGCGAAGGCGCGGTGCGAGCCGCCGAAAAAGGATTCGAGGAACAGGAATCTGTGATGTTGCACAGCCTGTTATCAACCGGGTAGAGTGCCGCCGTCAAGGAGGACCGTGTGGGGAAGACCGCGCTCATTACGGGTGCGAGCAGCGGCATCGGCCGCGCATTTTCGGAGTTTCTCGCCGAGGAGGGGTGCGATCTCATACTCGTCGCGCGGCGTTCCGATCACCTGCGTGCCGTCGCCACCGACGCCGCCTACCTCGGCGTGCACGCGGAAACGCATGCGCTTGACCTTACCGACCCCGCCGCCATCACCGAGCTCGACGGAGCTCTTGCCGGCAGGGACCTCGATCTCTTCGTCAACAGCGCGGGGGTCGGAGACTTCGGTTCCTTCCTGGAATCTACGTGGGAGAGAAACGAGGCGATGATCGCCCTGAACGTGGCCGCCTGCATGCAGGTGTTGCACGTCGTCGCGGCTGCGATGGCTGCGAGGGGGCACGGGCGGATCATACAGGTTGCCTCGGTTGCCGCCTTCCAGCCCGGCCCGCTCATGAGCGTCTACTACGCATCAAAGGCCTTTGGTCTGTCCCTCTCGCAGGCGCTTGCCGAGGAGCTTGCCCCGTACGGCGTCAGCGTAACCGCGCTCTGCCCGGGGCCGACGCGCTCACCATTTCACGATGCCGCGGGGATGCGCATCGGGTCCTCGGAGGCGCGATCAATGGCGACCACGCGGGAGGTGGTCGAATATGGCTATCGGGCGGCCCTCCGGGGAAAGAGGGTTGCCATCCACGGATTCGCGTTCAAGGTGATGGTGTTTCTCGAGAGGCTGCTCCCTCGTGCGGTAGTGGCGCGGGGCGTGGGGCTGTTGCAGTCACGGCGCCGCGGTGCCCGCTAGACCCGCCAGTAGCCGCCTCAGGCCGCGGTCGTCACCCGCTCGGCGTCGCCGGCGACCACGCGGTAGGAGAACAACGGCAGATCGTCGACGATGCGATCGAGGTCACGGCGAACGGCAGCCTCGGCGCGCCGCAGTGCCGCGGCGTCCTCGAAGACGGTGTAGAACGCCCCGCCGCCGCCGGCGCCGCTCAGCTTCCCGCCCACGCTGCCTGCATCCGCGGCAGTGGACAGCACCGTCTCCAGGTGGGCGTTCGAGAGCTCCAGCTCCCGGAGTCGCTGCTGGGCGCGGTCTGCGAGCCCGCCGATCCGCGAGACCACCGCTGGAGCGTCGGTGAGACCGAGAAGATCGATTGCCTCCTCTGCGATGCGTCCGAGAGCGGCAAGGGCCTGCCGGACCTCCGCCGAGCCGGCCTCTCGTGCCGCTTTTACGCGCCCGACAAGCTCTTTCGTGTCGTGTGTCCGGGGCACGGCGCCCACCAGGAGGAAGAGATCGGGGTTGCGAAGGCTCGTGGCCCGCGGCAGGTTCCCGCCCTCGAAGGAGAAGGCCTGTATGCCGCCGAGGTTCGATATCCCGGTGTCGATGCCGGACGGGCTGCCGTGGAAGAAAACCTCCAGCTCGTGGGCAAGCTGCCAGATGCTCGTCGCATCGGGGGTGGTGAGGGCAGGCAACAGAGCGCGTGCGAGGGCGGTGCAGACTGCCGCCGAGGATCCGAAACCGACGCCCGGTGGTACGGTGGTCTCGATACGGATCTCGCCGCGCAGGGACCGCACCGCTTCCGGGTCGAAGCTGTGGGACAGCACCGCCTCCACGTGTGCCAGTAGCTCATTGAGGATGGGCACGTAGCCGCCCGGAATGCCCGGGAAGGTCCAGGCCCTGCCGTCGGGGCGCACGTGCAGCCGGATGCCGTCGGGAAGAGCAACGCCCACCGCCGGATACCCGTAGACTGCCGCGTGCTCACCGAAGAGAAGGAGCTTGGATGCTCCCCAGCCGCTCAACGCCATGTGCACCCCTCCCAATCGATTTCTACCGGGATAGTGTCCGTTCGGGACTGGTCGCCGTCGAGATAGAGAAAGAGCTCGGCGCCCGCTCCGACGGCCTTGCAGAGACCCGACTCATCACCCTCGTCGGGTTCGGCCGGGATGTCTATCTGCCGGCCGAGCCGGCGACCGAGCTCGGTGAGCTCGCCGACATAGGGCTTCGCCTCTTCCCAGCCCGAGGAGCGTACGAGGGCCGAGATGAGGCTGTTTGATTTCTGGAGAAAGTGCACTGCCTCGTCGGTGTGTCCCGCCTTCCACGCGGCGTACCGGTACAGGGCGTGTGCGGTACTTGCGGGGGTGCCCATCTCCAGCAGCGAAAGCTCGGGCAGCCAGTCGAGCTGTACCCGCTCGTACTCGGGGCGTTCCCCGCCGCGGAAGAGCCCGATTCCGCCGAAAAACGAGGCGGCAACATCGTATCCGCTTCCGCGCCCGCCCTGCGCAAAGCGATGGGCACCGACCGCGAGCTCGAACCGCGTCTCTTCATCCTCTATCCCCGCCAGCTCGCATACGGTGTTGCACAGCGCCACCGTTGCGGCGGCGCTCGATCCGAATCCCCGTTTGTTTCCCGATGCCCCCATGAACTCCGAGGAATCGATCAGCACCCTCGTTTCGAATGCCGGCAGATCCACCCCGCGTGCTGCGAGTTGCTCCACGAGAAACTGCCCGAGCTTATGCAGGAGCTCGCGCTCGTCGCTGTCGTCGCCGGGCCTCCAGCCGACGGATCGCGCCCCGAGCTGTCCCTCGACGGAGAAGCGGGAGGCAGGTTCGAGGCGTGTGCGAACATGGGGGGCAACGGCACAGGCGAGGCCGAGGCCACCCTGCTCGAGAACGGCATACTCTCCGAAAAGCAATAGATTCCCGGGCACTGTCAGCGTCGTTTCCTTCATGGCTCGACTCCCGTTGTTTCAGCGACCCGGGGGCCGTCTCCGACTCCCGAGACGAGCACCTGCTCGGCCTCCGCTGAGAGTGCCGCGCGCACTCGCTCGACGTGATCCTCTGTGGTGAGGACCTTGATCTGAGGGCCGGCGTCCATCGTCTCGTAAGCCTGCACGCCCTCGCGGCGGAGATCCTCGCATGCATGAATGACGGCCAGGCTGCGTGGCTGCCAGTAGAGAACCGGCGGATCGGCGGCAAACATCGTCGAAAACATCCGCAGGTAGCTCAAGCGCATCGCATGCCCGAGGCGGTCGAGATCCCGAATTGACAGCGCTTCCCGTGCCTCGGCAAAGAGCTCCTCCGCGGTTTCCATCCATGGAGCAAAGTAGGGTGAGGTCCGCCGCACCCGCTCCATGGCCTCCCGCGAGGAGAGCGCCTTGGGCCCGCTCTGCAGGACGGCGACCACCACCCGCAGCTCGGGCCAGTAGCCGGCGTCGTACACCGGTTGCGCCTCGGTGCCGCCGGCCGGCAGCGCCGTAAAGCCACCGAAGACGGCCCGCGCGGCAGAGCCCGAGCCGACCCGGGCAATCCGGGAGAGCTTCCAGGGGGGAAGCTCACTGCCGAGGAGCGCATTCACGGCGCAGACCAGCGCGGCGATCCCCGATGAGGAGCTTGCGAGACCTGCCGCGGTGGGGAAGTTGTTGCTGCTCTCAACGAGGAAGTGTTCGGTGGATCCGGCTTCCGCCCGTATGGCCTCGAAGACCGGGGCAAATCGGGACTCACTCTGCGGGACTCCGTCGATCAGCACCGTATCCGCGCCGCCCGAGCGCTCGACCCGTGTCGTGCTCGAGAGCTCCCGCAGCGTTACAGCCAGGCTCGAGGTAGCGGGGATGTTGGCCCCGCCGTCCACCTTTCCCCAGTATTTGGTGAGCGCGAGGCTCGGCGAGGCTGTGCACTCCGCGTTCTCTGCTGCTCTTCCCATTACGCGCTCCCTCCCGATTGAGTCTGGCCCGACTCAGTCTCGCCCGACTGACGCTCGCCGGGCCGAAGGAGCCGTCGCGCGGCCTCCTCGCTTATCTCGCCCTGCTCCCAGATCGCCTTGCCGACCTCGCGGGCGCGGTCGCCGCGGGCGCCGGCCTTATAGGCCACGCGCGTGGCGTGGAGACGCATGTGGCCGTGCTGTATCCCCTCACTCACGAGCGCATATACCGCCGCGAAGTTCTGCGCGAGTCCGACGGCCGCGGCAATGCGGGAGAGCGTGGGTGCGCTCGGGTGCCCCATGAGGGCGAGCGCGCGCTCGGCGTAGGGGTGAAAACTCACCGCGCCGCCGACCGTGGCAAATGCGAGCGGAAGGTCGATGAACCCACGGAGTTTTTCGCCGTCGACGGTGAAGCTCGTCAGCGAGCGATAGACACCGTCGCGCGCGGCCCACGCATGCGCCGCGGCCTCGATTGCGCGGGTGTCGTTGGCTGTGGCGAGCGCCAGGGCCGAGATACCGTTCATCACTCCCTTGTTGTGGGTCACGGCGCGACCCGCATCGGCATTCGCTGCGTCGGTCGCCGCGACGATACGCCGGGCCACCTCGGGGCCGGGAATGCCGGCGCGCGCGAGCTTTGCCACGGGGACGGCAAACCACGCTCGTGCCCGCCGGCCCCGGGCTGCGTTGGTGAGCACCGCCAGGAGCGGCTGTGCACCGCTCAGCCGGGCGGCATCCTGTTTCACCTGCTCCGCGAGTGTGTTGAGGAGATTCGCGCCCATCGCGTCCCGGACATCCACATCGACTTCGATCTTCACGAGGCCGGCGAGAGGCTCGATCCGCAGGTCGCGAAACCCGCCGCCCCGGCCGGACATACGCTCCAGCCCCCCGCGTGCGACCGCCTCGAGCTGCGGGCGGTTGCCCTCGAGCGCAGCAGCAAGGCTATCGGGACTGTCGTGTAGATCCGACTTCGGCTCGAGAAATACCTGCGCCGTCATTATCGGGTCGTCGGCACTGGTGGTGAACCCCCCGGCGCGAGCGATGATTCCGGCGGCGTAGGAGGCCGCGGCGATCACCGACGGCTCCTCGGTTGCAAGCGGGACGTCGTAACTCTCGCCGTCGAGGAGGAAGCCGCCGGCAATACCGAGCGGTACCGGCATGACGCCCACCGAGGACTCCACCATTACATCGGCCAGATCGGCGAAGGGCGCGTCCTGCGCCAGTTCTGCATCGGTGAGTCCCAGCGCCCCACGC
>JAWLDL010000151.1:0-5967 GCA_041686675.1 Spirochaetia bacterium
TGCCGCTGATTGTGCCGGCTACAACGTGGTCCGCGCCCGCGGATGCGGATAACGTGACCACGAGCATGAGTCCAAGCAGAGCTGCGTGACGTTTCATCAAATACCTTCCTTGGCCCGGTTTAGCCCGCGTGACATGATACCCGCGCAGCCCTCGCTCTTCAACGTGATGCGGTGGTCACGGAGTTTTTGCAACAAACGGAAGACATCTCCGCTGTGGAGTGGTAGGATTCCCGGGGAGTCCCGACATGCCTGCAACCATCTCGCGCGAAACGTCGCTGCTTACGTTGGTACTACTGCTTCTCTTCGCCGGCCGGGTCTCCGCGGCGGATCTGCCGCAGATTCGCCACCGGGGTGTGCTCCAGGTCGCAGCGCGGCCGATCTCGACGCTTATCTACTCTCCCGGAAACAGCGAGCTTCCCGGCTTCTGCTATGAGCTGGCGAGAGCATTCGCCCGGTCTCTGGACGTCGAGATAGCGGTAGAGCCGGTGGATTCTTTCGGAGCGTACTGGCGGCGCGGTGGGGATCGGGCGGGCCTTTCCCTTTTCAACGAGGTCGACCTGTATGCCGAAATCCTCACGGTCACGGAGGGACGGGAAGAGCTCCTGTTCATGACGCCGTACATTGAGAGCACCGAGATTCTCGTCGGCAGGGCCGGGAGCGGGGCAACCGAGCTCAGCGACCTGCTGGGAAAGCGCGTAGCCGTGGTCGAGGGGATGTCCTTTCAGCGGGTGCTCGAAGAAGCCCTCTCGAAGCACGAGGTCCCCTACAGACGCGTGCCCGCCACCCTGGAGGACGGAATGATCGTCGCCCGGGACCCCGGCGACAGCGAGGGTGTAGAGACTGATACCGCAGCGGGTGTGCAGCTCCTGCTGCTTCCGCCGGAAATGCGTACGACCCTCATGTTCTTCCCCGAACAGCTCAACATGGGCTCGGTAGACTTCTTCATCCTCGATTCCCTCTCGCTGTTTCATCAGCTCAACGTCAGCCAAGCGTTGCGGGGCATGGTTCGCCCGCTCTTTCCGCTGAGCGAGCGCGTCGGAGAGCTCGCGTTTGGTAGCTCCTTCGACACTCCGGAGCTGAACAGTGCCTTCGAGCGTTGGATGGTTGCGTTCCGGTCGACCGACGACTACGATTCCCTCGTCGAGCGATACATCGGTATGTCCTACAACCGCTACCGCGCCTTCATCGAGGATTTTCCGGAGTGAGGTTTTCAACGAGGCTCTTTCTCGTCATTTTTCTCGTCAATAGCGTGACCGCGATCCTCTCCACCTCCCTCTTTCTCAAGACATTCAGAGCGGGCGAGTACGCCGACCTCGAGCGGAATATGGAGTTGGTCACTACCGTCGCTGTTGACCGATACATCGGCTATCTCGATCGCGCCCAGGCGATGGTAGAAATGGTCGCAGCGGACAGAGGCGTGCGTAACTTTTTTGTGGATCATGAAATACTTCGAGAGTACAGCCGTCGGGACGCGGAGCGGTATCTGGCACAGCTGGTCGAAAGCAACCCCTCGATCAGCGATATCGTCCTCTCCTCCGGGGATGAGCGAGTATCCATGATCGGCTGCAGCACGAGCGATCGAAGCCGCGACGGGAGCTTTGTCCTCTCCTGCGATGGGGAGCGAGCGTATGCCCTCCTCTCATCTCCGGCAGGGCGGTCAGTCCGGGTGGACGTTCTGGTGGACCTCCAGCGCTTTGCCGATATCCGGGTGGCGCCGCTCCTGGGGGAGGGGTCGCAGCGCCTCGCCCTTATGGGGCCGGAAGGCAGGCCTCTTGCGGTGACGGGAGGATCGCTCAGTGAAGCGCGGAAGTGGGCGCAACGGCACGGGCTGACCGCGGCACGCGCACCAACGAAACTTTTGAATCGACACCGCGACAACTACACCTACCACCTCCGGCACGGCGACCTGAGCTTCATACTGGTCTCGCCCGTGTCGGCGTTCACCCAACGCCTTGTCGAGACGAGCCGCTGGGCGCTCTTCACGGTGCTTCTGCTCATTCTCGTACCCGGTCTCCCGGCGGTGCTGCTCTCCCGCTCGCTCGCCAAACGCCTGAGAGAGCTTGCCCGGGCAAGCCGCCTCCTCGATGGGCGCACAGAGGTGGACGTGGACACCTCCGGCGGTGACGAGGTCGCCGAGCTTTCTCGGGCTCTGCTGGACCTCAATGCACGGGTTAACCGGTCCACCGAGGAGCTGGAGGAGCGAGTGCGGCGACGAACCGAAGTGATAGAGCGTCAGAAACGGGAGCTGGCAGAGATGGCATCCCACGACCCGCTGACTGCCCTCTACAACAGGCGTGCCTTCGAGGAGCAAGCGCAACAACTCTTTGCCCTCGCCCGACGGGAAGGGCGCTGGCTTGGCGTTGCGATGATCGACGTCGACTACTTCAAGTCCGTGAATGACCGCTACGGCCATCTCGTGGGGGATGATACTCTTCGAGCTCTCGCCGCGCTTCTGACCGACAGTTTTCGGCGAGAGACGGACCTCATCGGGCGCTACGGCGGCGAGGAGTTCGCCATCGTGACAACTGCGGCAAGTGTGGATCGTGAGTTTGCCGCGCGCCTGGAGGCATTTCGTGACACCCTGGCGGCAGCGCCGATGCGGACAGAGAGCGTCATGGTGCACGTAACCGTAAGTTGCGGCGCGGTACTCACCATTCCTGACTCCGACGACACCCTCGAAGGGTTCCTAAATACGGCTGATCGGGCCCTCTACCACGCCAAGGACCAGGGTCGTAACCGCGTCATCCTGGCCGACCAGCAACTGCACGTTCATAGCTGACGTCCGGTTCCGGATGCACACGTCAAACACGACCATGTGTTAGAGTACAATATGCGCACAGCCGGCGTGCTCTCGGTCTCGGCCCTCCACATCGTTGCGTACCTCTCGTTCATCGTCCTCGGTCTCCCCGACGGAATGCTCGGCGTGGCATGGCCCTCGATGAGCGGCGAGTTCGCCCGGCCGCTCGGGGCGCTCGGTATCCTGCTCTTCGGCTTTACCGTCGGCTATCTCGCCACCACGGCGGCGGCGGGTATACTCATACAGCGCCTCGGCTACTACCGGCATCTTCTGTTTGCTGCCGTTCTGATGACCGCGGGCGGTGCCGGGATCGCCCTCTCGCCGGTCTGGATTGCGGTGGTTGCGGCAGCCGGGGTGCTCGGTGCCGGCGCCGGCATGCTCGACGGGGGCCTCAATGCCTACGCGGCCCAGCGCTTTCGGGCCCGGGACCTCAACTGGCTCCATGCCGCGTACGGCGTTGGCGCCACCACGGGCCCGCTCCTGATGACACCCATCATCGCGGCCGATACGAGCTGGCGGCTCGGCTACGTGATCTTCGGGCTCTTCGCCGCGGCCTCCGTTGTTGCGTTCAGGCTGTCGCGGGATCGCTGGCAGGTGCCCGCGGCCGACGGCGGGCCGACCGGCGCCCACGCCGCCCCGGGCTCCGCTGCCCCGACCGCCGCCGCCGGCGCCCCTGCCGCTGCCGAAGGCGGCGGCTGGAGCGTGCTCCTCGGATCCCTCGTGGTGTTTTTCCTCTATACCGGGCTCGAGGTCGTGGCGGGGCAGTGGTCCTACACCCTCTTCACGGTTGGCCGCGGCGTTGATGCGGGCCGGGCGGGACCCTGGATATCCGTATACTGGGGATCTCTGACGGTGGGGCGGGTCGCATTCGGGTGGATTGCCGAGCGGATCCCCGCGGAGACGCTGCTTCGCGCGACGTCCGTGCTGGCCATCCTCGGCGTGACGTTGCTGTGGATCGGGCGGCCGCCCGTCCTCGGTGCGGTGGGACTGGGCGTCCTCGGTTTCTGCCTGGCGCCGATGTTCCCGTTGCTCATAGGCGAGACGCCACGTCGCGTCGGTGCGGCACGTTCGGATCACATGGTGGGTCTGCAGATCGCGTCATCCAATATCGGGGCTGTGTCGCTTGTGGGGCTCGTGGGGTTGCTCGTGGAAGTTCTCGGACTCGAGATCATCGGCCCGGCCCTGTTCGTCAACGCGCTTCTCTTCCTCGTTGCAAACGAGTTCGTCGCGCATCGCAGCGGCGCAATCTCACATGACAGCAGCGCTTGAGCGTACGCAGTTGCGCCCCGCCCGCTTCGCCTCGTAGAGCCGTCTGTCGGCTGCCGCGATGAGAGCTGTCGCGGACTCCGCCTCCCTGCTCGAGGCGACACCGATGCTCGTGGTTACGTGAAGCCCCGATTGCTGCTCGTCCCAGGAATACGCCCCGACTGCCTCTCTGATCTTCTCGCATGCCCGGCGGGCATCTTCGAGGGTGCTCTCGGGGAATACGAAGAGAAACTCCTCTCCGCCGTAGCGGGCGACCAGATCGGGCGTGCGGAGGGTCGAGCGGAAGATGCGGGCCACTTTCGTCAGCACCTCGTCGCCGACTGCGTGGGTGTAGGTGTCGTTTACCCGCTTGAAGTGATCGAGATCGGCTATTGCGACCGAGAACACAGACCCGTAGCGGCGACTTCGCTCGAACTCCTCGTCCACGCGCTCGAGGACCGATCGGCGATTCGGCAATCTGGTGAGACTGTCCTCCCGGGCGAGGCGTGCGAGGATCGCCCGCTGCCTTTCGATAACCTGCACGTGTTCGTGGTTGCGGCGAAACTGCAGAAAGAGCATCCGCGAGATGACGAGCGCGAGCGCGACCACGAGGGTCCCGTTGATGATCTGGGCGATGAAGCTGTCCGGGTCCGTCTGAACGGCGCTGAGCGCGGCGAGAAACAGCGCGTGGACTCCGACGTAGAGCGTTACGGCAAAACGCGGCGGCAGATACACGCCCACCGAAATTCCCAGCGCTCCGATGACATAGACCGTTATCTGCCCGTGTATGAACTGATCTGCGACGGTCACGGCGGCGGAGAGGAGAAGCACCAGCACCACCACCAGCCGCCAGGCCATGTCATGTGAGCGGGCCGGGCCCTTCTCCTCGTCGATCGCGCGAGTGGATGCGAAGACGGCGAACGCGGCCAGCACCGCCGCAAGCGAGAGATGCGCGTAGAACAGCAATCGGTAGCCGCGGTGCACGGCGATGGTGCCGTCGAGGAGCCGGAACACATCGATGGCGATGAGAGCCAAATGGACGCCGAAGAGGACCAGTGAGTACAGGCGTGCCCGCAGAAAGTTCGTACGAACCATCTCGGCGTGAAAACCATCGGTGTTCCCGTGCTTCACAGTGGGCCCATCATACACCGGGGCAGGGCAGGAGGAAAGTGTTGTTGGCTCGACGCGGTTACCACAAAGAGGTTGCCAAACCGGGCCTCCATCCCGGAGAATCGGGACAGTGATAATTGCATGACATTCGGAGGTACGCATGAAGACAATTCAGGGACCGGGAATCTTTCTCGCACAGTTCGTTCGCGATTCCGAGCCGTTCAACAGCATCGAAGGACTCGGGCGCTGGGTCTCCGGCTTCGGGTACAGGGGAGTGCAGATTCCGACCTGGGAGTCGTCTCTGATCGACCTCGAGAAGGCCGCATCCTCCAAAGCGTACTGCGACGAGTACAAGGGCAAACTGGCGGAGATGGGGCTCGAGATAATCGAGCTCGGCTCGTATCTGCAGGGGCAGGTGCTCGCCTTCCATCCGGCCTATGCACCGGGATTCGAGGCGTTTCATCCGAAGGGGCTGAAGGGCGCTGAGGTTACCGAATGGGCAACAGATCAGCTCAAGAAGACGGTCGATGCATCGGTGAACTTCGGCACGAGCAACATCTCTGCAATGTCGGGCGGTTTCGCCTGGCACATGATCTACCCGTGGCCGCAACGGCCGGAGGGAGTCATCGACGAGTCCTTCACCGAGCTCGCCTCACGCTGGAGGCCCATTCTGGATTACGCCCGCGACAGGGGGGTCACCTTCGGCTATGAGCTCCATCCCGGCTCCGATCTCTATGACGGGGCCACCTTCGAGATGTTCCTCGACAAAGTCGATGAGCATCCTTCAGTCGGCATCACCTACGACCCGAGCCACT
>JAWLDL010000152.1:0-5941 GCA_041686675.1 Spirochaetia bacterium
GTATCGCGAGCAGATCGACTCGATAGAGAGTCCGGTTCTCGAGAAGGCGAAGCGCATCGAGTCGCGGATAGCCGCCGCGAACGAGCTCGCCATAAGTGAGCTCGTCTATGACACCGTCGATCCTCTGGTCGCCAAGTGGTTTCGCGGGGATGCCGTAGGTGATGAGATCTACTACCGATACGCGCTGGAGTTCGCGGGATAGATGAAGGTTCACCTGTTTAGCAACGGCTCGGGCTCAGCATCGGCGTTTGCCTCACTCAAACGCAGCCGGCGCTACGAGTTCGAGATCTCCGAGCCCGCGGATCCCCGGCGCGCCATCCGCTCCTGCGCTCCGGAGGACTTCGTCTATGTCGATGCGAGCCACCTCGAGGGTGATAAGCTCCTCGCCTTCGTGCGGAAGCTGCGGCGGGTTGCGGGCTGCCCCTTCGGTATCGTACATGCAAGCGACGTGCCGGCCGACCCCTCCCGCATTTTCTTTGCCGGTGCCTCCGACTACATTGGTGCGGGCGCTCTCGAGCGGGGCATCACCACGGGGCGAATGGATGAGGTGATGCGCTTCATCGAGCGCCGCGAGCTCGAACGCGGCGAAGCGGCCGTTGCGACATCACCTGCCGGGGGAACGGCGCTCGTCGAGGCCGCCGAGGTTGGGGGTGTCCCCGCAGCCGATGCGACCCGATACATCATCTCCGGCTCCGACTGGGACGGTGTCGAGCCGTCGCATGAGTACACCTTCTGGCTCCTTTTTGCCGAGCTCGACGATATGTCCCACTACGCGAATCACAGTAGTGGAGCCTACACGGAGGAGCTCGTCGCCGCGTTCCGCAAGAGGGTCACCGACGCCGTCGCCTCCTACAACGGCCGGGTCTGGATCTGGAAAAAGACGGGCGGGATTCTGCTCTTTCCCTACGACGGCTCGACCTGCAGTCCCATCGTTCCCATCATGCGGCTGGTACTCAACCGGGCCATCGCCGACGTGGAGGAATACGGGCTGAAGCAGGAGACATCCTTCCGCCTCGCTCTCCATCTGGGAAACACGGTGTTCGAGAGCGAGGGGCGTACCGGCGGGATCGTCTCCGAGACGGTGAACTTCATCTTCCACCTCGGCCAGCGCTACCTCGAGCCGGGTGATGTCGCCGTTACCGCCGAGGCCTTCTCCCTCCTCCCGTCGGCTCTCAAACCCTACTTCGAGCGCTCTGCCTCATTCGAGGGGCACCGCATCGCGCGCCTGCGCCGTTTCAGTACAGCCGCACCGCCGACGCCTTGAAGGCGAGGTGGACCTCCGCGCCGGGGCGGAGCCCGAGCTGCTCGACGGCATAGGGGGTGACGAGCGCCGGCATGATCACTCCATTGCAGTCGACATCGACGCGACGACCGCCCTCGTAGGGCTCGACTGCCGCCACGCGGCCGCGAAAATGGTTCTGGGCGCTGCTTCGAAGCGGCTCTGTCGAGACGATAATGTCGTCCATGGGGATGACCGCCGCCACCGCATGCCCGCTCTGCGCGGGGGTGCGGATCACGGAGCCGCCGTCGACCCGGAAGTAGGTGAAGTACTCGTCGGTTTGCTCGACGTCTCCGCGGAAGACCGCGTTTCGATCACCATGCATTCTGCCGGCCTCCATGGGATACACGGAAGTTGCCAGGCGATACGCGGTTGCTACATTGTGCGTGGTGATGACAATCGTCGTGCCGCGGCGGTTGGTCTCGCCGAGGGCTCCTTCGATGGCCCGGATGGACTCGGGATCGATGTTGCTCGTGGGCTCGTCGAGGAGGAGGAGCTCCGGCCGCACCGCGAGGGCCCGGGCGATGGCTACCCGTTGCTTCTCGCCGCCGGAGAGTCCGGTAGCCCGGCGGTGGGCAAAGCCCTCGAGGCGAACCGCTGCAAGTGACTCGGCTATTCGGGCGTCAATGTCGCGGGCGCCGGGCTCGCGAAGCTTCACGACGTAGCGGATATTCGCCTCGACGCTCTCATGGAAGAGATAGGGCCTCTGGTGAACCAGCACCGAACGGCTTCGAAGCAGGCTCCGTCCCCGTCCCGTGGCGATCGACTCGCCCCACAGACGCACGACGCCCTCCGAGGGTGAAAGCAGGCCGTTGAGCACCTTCAGCAGAGTGGTCTTCCCCGACCCGTTGTGGCCGGTGAGCACGGCGACATCACCTGTGTGGATGCTGAGGCCGTCCACCGCGAGAACGGGCTCGGTGTCGTAGGCAAAGCTCAGCCCCTCGACTTCCAGCAGGGCCCGCCCTTCGCCGGTGGTGCCCCGCCTGGAGTAGGCCGGCCGGTTCTCAGGCGTACTCACGGCGTACCATCCAGTTCAGCGCAGCATTCACGCCGAAGGCAATGATGATGAGGATCATGCCGAGGGCAAGGGCCAGGGCAAATGCCCCCTTCTGGGTCTCGAGGGCCAGCGCCGTGGTCATGGTGCGGGTATACCAGCGGATGTTTCCGCCGAGCATCATCGAAATGCCGACCTCTCCGATAACCCGACCGAAGCCCGACAGCACTGCCGAAAGAATCGCAATGCGCGCCTCCGAGAGAATCTTGAAGAGCATCTGTACGGGGCTCGCGCCGAAGGTCACGAGGGTTTCGCTGAGCTCTGCATCGATACGGCTCAACCCGCCGTAGACCAGCGATGTCACGATGGGGAGGGCAAGGACGGCCTGGCCGACGATGATCGCGGCCGGGGTGAAGAGCAGTCCCCAGTGGCCGAGCGGCCCGGAGCGCGAAAGAAATGAATACACGAGAAGCCCGACCACGACCGTCGGCAGGGCCATCAGGGTGTTGAGGGCGGACACCAGCACCTGCCTGCCGGGAAAGGTCTTCAGGGCAATGAGGGTGCCCGCGGGAATTGAGATGGCCGAGGTGATAAGCGTTGAGAAGACGGAGAAGTGAACCGAGTTGAGCGCGATCGCGAACAGCTCACGATCACCCGACAGGATCAACGTCCCCGCCTCGAGAAGCGCGTCGCCCATGGCAGTGTTGTATCAGATTATGCGTCCGGAACGAAGAGCCGTTCGCCCTCGACACGGTAGTTCGCGATGATTTCCTGCCCCTCGTCGGAAACCACGAAATCGATCAGCGCCTGCGCGAGGTCGCGCTTGACGTGGACGTGCATCTCGGGGTCGACCGCGATCACGGTATAGGGATTGAACAGGAGGGGATCGCCCTCTACGACGACATCGATGCCGATGTCGCCCCGGTAGGCAAGATAGGTGCCGCGATCGGCAAGGGTGTAGGCCAGCTGATCACTGGTGATGGTGATGACGGCGCCCATGCCCTGACCTGCCTCCCGGTACCAGGAGCCGTCAGGCTCGACGCCGGCTTCGGCCCAGACGTCCTTCTCTTTAGTGTGGGTGCCGGAGTCGTCGCCTCGCGAGATGAAGGTGGACTCGGCTTCGGCTATGCGGGCAAAGGCATCCGCACCGGATTCCATGCCGGCAATCCCGGCCGGATCACTCTCGGGGCCGAGGATAACGAAGTCGTTGTACATGAACCTGACCCGCTCCACGCCGTAGCCTTCGCTGACGAACTCACGTTCCAGGTCGGGCGCGTGGACCATGACCAGATCGACGTCGCCGTTTCGGCCGAGCTCCAGCGCCGCTCCGGTCCCGACGGCTATCACGTCAACGACGACGTTGTGCTGTTCCTCGAACGGCGGTAGCAGCTCGCGAAGCAGGCCGCTGTTCTCGGTGCTCGTGGTGGTTGCAAGACGCAGGCGCCCTCCGCCGGAATCGGGTCGGTCGGCCTCGGGCGCACCGCTCGCGTGTGCACCGGCGACGATCAGGACGCCGATGAGGGCGGCCAGAGCTGCCGGCAGCGCAGGTTTCATGATTTCCCCTTCGAAACGCTGACCTCGACGCGGACCACGTCGCCCACCGCGACGACCCCGCGCCGTGTGACTCTGCCGAATGCCACCCGCCCGCGGATGTGGCACTCGCCGGGCGAGAGGCTGCACTCCGCGTAGCAGCGCTTCGAAACCGAGGTGATCTCCACCGCGGCGCTTCCCATCTCGAGCCGGTCTCCGGCGGCCAGTGCGCCGAGCTCGAGGCCATCGACTCTGACATTCTCGTGAAACCGGGCGTAGCACAGTCCCTGCTGCTCGGCAGTCTCGAGCGCCTCCCGCGCACCGGCCTCGAAGAAGACCACCTGGCGGTCACCCGGACCGGCGTAGGCATCGCCCTCTATCCCGCGCTCGGGACGCAGATGCAGCTCGCCGGCGGGCCGGCGTGGCGCCTTGCGCCGGGGCGTGAGGTACAGTCCTGTGACGCGCGCGTTCATGGACGCCACCCTACATCCGCCCGTCGCGAACGGCAAGGGGGCGCGAATCTTTTCGTTGACGGCTGAGAGATCGAGTGCTACAGTAAGCTTTGCTTGAAAACCAACGGGCTGCGGCCCGGGAAAGGCAGCCTGTGATTCCATTTCACGAGGCCCTCTCGATCGTCGAGTCGCAGGAACATAGACTCGAGACCGAATTCGTGGAACTGTCGTCGGCGCAGGGGCGCTGCCTCTCCGACGCACCGAAAAGCACCATCGATCACCCTCCGTTTACGAAAGCCGCGATGGACGGCTACGCCGTATCGCGTGGTGACACATCGGCGGAGCTCCGCATTCTCGAAACGATTGCCGCAGGCGACGTGCCCGCGCAGGAAGTCGGACCCGGCACCTGCTCGCGCATCATGACCGGCGCCATGCTCCCCGCGGGGGCTGATAAGGTCCACCGGGTGGAGTATGCCGAGGAGCGTGAGGGCTACATGATTCCGTCCCGGGCGGAGCCCGCGCGCAACGTCATCGAGCGGGGCGAGAATCTCACGGCGGGCGAATCGGCGCTCGGGCCGCGGCTGCTTGCGCCACAGGATATCGGCGTTGCCGCCTCTCTCGGCCTCGCCCGACTCGAAGTCGTCCGCATGCCGCACGTGGGCATTATTGCCACCGGAAGCGAGCTCGCCGAGCCCGGCAGCGAGCCGGCCGCCGGCGGCATCTATAACAGCAACGCATACCAGCTTATCGCACATGCACGCTCGGCCGGGTGCGCTCCCACCTACTACGGCATCGCCGAGGATACCGAGGCGGCGCTCGAGGAGGTGCTCGGCCGCGCATTCGCCGCCGAGGACATCATCATCCTCACCGGGGGCGTTTCCAAGGGCGAGTTCGACTACGTGCCCGGTGTGCTCGGTCGTGCCGGTGTGGAGGTGCTCTTCCACCGCGTCGCCATGAAGCCCGGTCGGCCGACCCTCTTCGGGCGGCGGGAGACGCCGGCCCCGGGGGGGCGCGGCGAGGGGCCCGGTCGGGACCCCGGCGGCACCCAGTACGTTTTCGGACTGCCCGGAAATCCGGTCTCGGCCTTCGTCACCTTCGAGGTGTTCGTGAAGGCGCTTCTGTACCGGCTTGCGGGGCTGCGGTTCAGCCCGCCGCTGGTACCGGCAACCCTTTCGGTTGCCATCGACAAGAAGGATGCCGAGCGCACCGAGTTCATCCCGGTGCGGTGGAACGGCAGCACGGTGGAACCGGTCCGCTATGGAGGTTCCTCTCACCTGAGTGCACTCGCGGATACCGACGCCCTGCTGATGCTCGATGTCGGAACCACGAGGCTCGAAACGGGAGCACGAGTCGATGTTCGACCAATTCGGACGTGAAATAGCATACCTTCGCGTATCGGTAACCGACCGATGCAACTTCCGCTGCAGTTACTGCATGCCCGAGGACGGTGTGGCCTTCCGGCCCCATGCGGAGATTCTCTCCTACGAGTCGATCGCGCGGGTGGTCCGCGCGGGGGCGGGGCTCGGCATCCGAAAGGTCCGCCTCACCGGAGGCGAGCCGCTGGTGAGGAAGAACCTGCCACACCTCGTTGCACAGCTCGCCGCGATCCCCGGCATCGAGCAGGTCGCGATGACGACCAACGGATCGCTCCTTGCCCGCTACGCCTCCGCGCTGCGGGATGCCGGG
>JAWLDL010000153.1:0-5928 GCA_041686675.1 Spirochaetia bacterium
CCCGAGAATGAGCACGGACGCCCCGTCGGGAATACCCGGAACGACCTGTTGCGCGAGATTCCGGGCGACTTCCTCGGTACTCGTCCCCTCGGAAACCTGCGACCCGGCACATCCGACCAGAAGGACCACCAGCACGGCCGCGGAGACAATCGTAGCTCTCATGTAGGCACACCTCGTTCCCAATAGTAGCCGGGCCCCGGTGAGCGCGCAAGCAGAAAATGACGGGCCCGCCGCGGTCGATTGACACGGCATAAAAATGGTCAGATAATGACCATATGAAGACTATTTCTGTATCTGAGCTCAAAGCGCACCTGAGCGGCGAGCTGAGGAAGGTCAAGTCCGGCGCGCGGATCGTTGTGCTCGAGCACAAACGTCCTGTGGCCGTCCTCGGGCCCTACGAAGGGGAGGCTCTGATTGCCAGAGAGGCGGCGGAACCATACGAGTACCGGGATCTCACCCCCCTGACCGATGTGGATCCTGCGACATTGCTGGAGGCCGAGCGGGAGGATCGATGGTAGCGTACCTGGACTCCTCGGTTATCCTTCGCCACATTCTCCTCGGCGAGGAATCAATCCGACATGCGCTTGCCTGTGAGCGGGTGGTGACGAGCGAGCTCACCGAAATCGAATGCCGCCGCGTACTGCACCGGTACCGGATGAACGGCCACCTCGACGACGACGGCTTCGTGGCCGCCGCGGACCGTCTCGAGCTGGTTCTGGCGGGATTCTCGGTTCTCGCGTTGTCGAGCGCCGTCAAGACCCGGGCCATGGGCGCCTTCCCTGTCACCGTGAAGACGCTCGATGCCCTGCACCTGGCGACCGCCGCCGTGTTCGCAGAGTCCTACCGAGAACACTCCCTTCTCCTCTTCAGCCACGACACATCGATGAATCGCTGCGCCGTCGCGCTCGGGTATTCGGCGCCGCTCGCAATACGTTGACAGCTCTGCTCTTTCTGCAAGGGCACGGATCGTGCAACGGGGCCCCTCACCCCGGCCGCGACTCCCCGGCCCCATCCGTCGCCGCCCCCCGTCGGATCTCCTCACTCATCCGCCTCGCGAAGTCCACCTCATCGCTTGCCTCGTCGCGAAGCTTCCACTCCTGCACGGCCACGTGCCGCTTCAGGATCTCGATGACCCGGTCGACGGTGTCGATGACCATGCGATTGAGTTCGCCCTCGTCCTCTTTGAACAGCACCGCACTGAACATGATGTCGGCCGCCTCGTCGACAACCGGCTTGTTCCGTTCGGAGGCGAGGTCAGCGGCGAGGCCGTTCATGACGCTGGAGGTCATTTCGGTTATTCCCCGCTCCACGCGCGTTCGGATGATCGACCCGGCGATGGGCACGCTTCCGAGCAGGGCGAACTCGGTGTTCTCCGCGAGTGCCGTCCGAACGCGCTGCGCGATGTATCCGTTGAGCCGCTCGCGGTAGCGCTCATAGTTCTCCGCGGCGACGTGCTGCACCCGATGCGACATCCACTCCACGAGCTCGGCTTTTCGGGGCTCGAGCACCTCGGCGACGATCTGATCGAGGACGGGGCCCCCGCGATTCACCTCGTCCTGCATATCGGAGAGCATCTTGATGATCACCTGATCGGAAACCTCTTCGAGGAGGACTCCGTAGTACTTGGACAGCAATCGCCCCGGCGCGGTTTCGGCAAAGTCGATGATGCCCGTACGGTGCAACCGATACAGAATGGTGATGACGCGCAGGAGCCGCAGGAAGCGAAAGCCTGCCAGCGGCACGCAGCCGAGGAGGTCGTACCAGTGGACGAAGGGATAGAAGAACCAGCGGTGGTACAGACCCTTCACCATCGCTATGACCCAGCTGACCAGAAAGTCGGTCAGGAATACCGCAACAAAGACGAGGTCTATGAGGATGAAGCGGGGGTGAATGACGCGCCCGTACCAGGCAGCGAACGCCGGCACTGCCTGCATGAAAAAGCCGCGCACCGCGTCGACGGCATACAGCCAGTCGAAGACGATGAGCGCGAGGTTGACCAGCAGGAGCGCGACCAGTGCAATGTCGACGAGGAGGTAGCGGTATTGCTCTTGCGGACCACTGGCTCGTCTCATTTCGCCCGCCTCATTCTGCTCGCCTCATCTCGGCCTTTCAGTCTATCTGCAGAGCACGTTTTCGACCACCGGGGGATTCTGATATAGTGAGGCGTGGACAAGAACATGTCGGACTCGCCCGGAAACGATAACCGCCTCGACGAGGCGAACAAACCAAAGGAGGAGGCACTGCGCCTCCACCCCTTCTATCGCGGCAAGATGGAGACCGTGCCGAAATGTGCGGTGCGCTCCCTGTCGGACTTCTCCATCTGGTATTCGCCGGGCGTGGCAGCCCCATGCAGTGAGATTGCGCGTGACCCCGAGCTCGTCTACGAGTACACCAGCAAGTGGAACACCGTAGCCGTGGTCTCCGACGGCAGCCGCGTGCTCGGTCTCGGCAATATCGGCCCGAAGGCAGGTCTTCCGGTGATGGAAGGCAAGGCGCTGCTCTACAAGTATCTCGGTGGCGTGGATTCGGTCCCGGTGATGATCGACTCCGAAGACCCGGACGAGATCATCCGCACGGTGCTGCTCCTGCAGCCGACCTACGGCGGCATCAACCTCGAGGACATCGCCCAGCCGAAGTGCTTCCGCATTCTCGAGACGCTGCGCCGCGAAGCGGAGATCCCGGTATGGCATGACGATCAGCAGGGCACGGCCACCGTCACGCTTGCGGGCCTGGTCAGCGCGCTTCGGTTTGTCGGCAAGCGCCTCGAGGATGTGCGCATTGCGTTCGTGGGGGCCGGCGCCGCGAGCGTCGCCGGCGCGCGTCTCATCTTCGGCCGGGGGGCGAATTCGGAGATCGCCACGGTGGTCGACAGCAAGGGCATTCTCGGCCGCCACCGGGCCGATATCGAGCGTCAGCGAAACCACTTTCCCGAGAAATGGGCGCTCTGCGAGCGCACCAACGCCGAGGGTCGCACCGGCGGCATCGAAGAGGCGCTTCGCGGCGCGGATGTGGTCATCTCACTGGCCACGCCGGGGCCCGGAACCATCAAGCCGGAGTGGATCAGAGCGATGACAAAAGACCCCATCGTTTTTGCCTGCGCGAATCCCACGCCGGAGATCTGGCCATGGGAGGCAAAAGAGGCGGGAGCCGCGGTGGTGGCCACCGGGCGATCTGACTTCCCGAACCAGGTAAACAACTCGCTCTGCTTCCCCGGGATCTTCCGGGGTGCCCTCGACGTGCGCGCGCGGACCATAACCGACCAGATGTGCTTCGAGGCGGCCGACACCCTTGCCGACTACGTTGCCGACGAGCTCGGCCCCGAGCGCATCATCCCGAGCATGGATGAGTGGCAGGTATTTCCCGAGCTTGCGGCCCGAACCGGCATGAAAGCCCAGGAACAGGGGATCGCGCGACTGACCCACACGCGCGAGGAGCTCTACAACCAGGCGGAGGCGATGATACGCCGCTCGCGCAACCTTACCGCCTCAATGATGGAACAGGGCTTCATCGCAGCGCCGCCCGACGCCGGGCCCGAACGCCCGCCGGAGGAGGAATGATGCACGACCTCTTGATTCTCGGCGCCGGCCCGGCCGGCCTCGCCGCCGCCTCCTACGCGCTGCGAAAGCACCTTGACGTCCAGCTCGTCGCCCGGGATCTCGGCGGGAAGACCAACCTCAGGGTGGAGTTCCCCGATACGCAGTCGCACCAGGTGCTCAGGGCCCATGAGCTCGTCCACGGCTTCAAGAACACCGTGGAGTATCTCAGCCATGCCCACACCATCGCATCGGCGAAGTCGGTAACTGCGCACGACGGGCAGGTAGACCTCGAAGTCGCGAGCGACGGCGGCGCCTCGCGCACCCTCAGCGCCCGCTGCCTGATTGTCGCAACGGGGGCCCGTCCGAGACCGCTTCGCGTCCCCGGTGAAACCGAGTTTTTCGGCAAGGCGCTCGGGTACTCGTCGATCAGCTACTCCCACACTCTGGCCGAGCGGCGCGTGTTCCTCGTCGGCGACAGCCAGCGCACCGTCGACGACGCACGGGAGCTTGCATGGCAGGCGCAGGAGGTGGTTCTGCTGCTGCATCATGCCGGACGCTACGAGTCTCTCTACCGCGAGCAGCTTGCCGAGCTCGACAATGTCACGCTCATCGAGGGAATGCAGGTATCGGAATTCCGCGGCGGGGAGTTCTGCGAGGCGGCCGTGCTCACCGATCCGGAGGGGTCGGAGGAGATCGTCGAGGCAGACGCCTTCTTCGTGCAGCTACAGCCGGAGCCCCAGTCCGCGCTGGTTTCGGAGATCGTGGAGACCGACCCGGAGGGCCGCATCGTGGTCGATATGCGAAACCGCACCACGCGACCCGGCGTCTTTGCTGCCGGAGATGTGACGAATGTGGGCTTCGAGCAGATTCTCATCGCCCTCGGCGAGGGCTCGAAGGCTGCTCTCAGCGCCTATCAGTATCTCATGCACCGCCGGTGATCACGCACCGCCGGTGATCGACGTCACGTCGGCGACGATTCTGTCGATTTCGTCCTCGTTGATGTCGCTGCGATCCGAGCCGACCTTTGCAACCTTCTGCATGATGATCCGGTCGACCAGGCGCAGGCGAGAGAACTGCACCGCGCCGCCGACATTGTAGCGGCCGAAGGCGCGGGTCAGCAGCCACCCCGGGAAATTGGCGCCTATCTGATCGCCCCCCTGCTCACCGTCATAGAGGCATGAGATGAACACGCCGACACGCGTCGCCGTGAGGGCCTCCTGATGCCGCTCGCAGAACTTCGTGACCTCCGGCCGGATACGACCGGCGTAGATTGAACCTCCCACGAGAACGACATCGTACTGTTCGACCGGCGGGTCGGGCGTCATTTTGAGGTTCACCAGATCCACCTGCCCCGGCAGCCTGTCGCGCACGCGGGCTGCAATGTCCTCGGTTGTGCCGTACTTGCTGGCGTAGGCAATGAGCACTCTCACGAAACTCCTCCTGTCCCGGCGCCGCCGGCCCCGCTTTCGCGGGCGGCTTCCCGGCGAAGGGACTCATATCCATATGCGTGGCACCCTATGGTATTCCTCCGACGGAGTAAAGAAGTGCCGCCCAAATGTCAAAAACCATTAATGTTGCGCGATACGGGTTGACGAAGTTTCCCGCTTGAGCTATATTCTGGCCGTATTGAAACAAATGGAGTTTCAACGAACTCCGTTTCGTCCACTACACTGTCAGTTTCGCCGGTCCCGGGTTGGACGTACCTTCCAGACTGTCCCGCCCCATGCATCGCCCCACACGCATGAGTACGCCCGGGGCCGGCTTTTTTTCCGACAATTCTGTGATTATACCCTCGCGGCGTTCCTTGGCAAGAAGTTATTGACGACGTACGCCGCCTCACCGTGCCGAGCGCCGCGGCCAGGAAGGCATCTTTCTGACAGAGAAGCCTCCCGCCGTACTCTCAGAGCGCGCGCATACCGGCATTCATCAGGTTCTTGAGGAAGCCGGTTCCGACCTCGCTGCCATCACCCATGCGCGCAGTGCCTTCGATGCCGTCCTCCATGTAGTTCATCGCGCCGGTCGCCGGGCCGAAAACTTGCGTGCCCAAAACCTTCATGCTATATTCAGTGAGCACCGCTCTCAACAATAAGGAGAGAAACACATTGACACACGAATTTGACGCAGTGATCGTCGGGGCCGGCGGCGCCGGTCTTTATGCGGCACTCGAAGCGAGCAAGACAGCGAAAACAGCGGTCCTTTCAAAGCTCTACCCCATGCGCAGCCACACGGGTGCGGCTCAGGGCGGCATTGGCGCCGCGCTCGGGAACGTGGACGAGGACAGTCCGGAATGGCACGCCTTTGACACGGTGAAAGGCGGCGACTATCTCGTGGACCAGCAGGCGGCGAAGATCCTGGCCGAAGAAGCCGTCCAGGCGGTCTATGATCTGGAAAA
>JAWLDL010000154.1:0-5862 GCA_041686675.1 Spirochaetia bacterium
CGCGGGCCCCATGGAGGTGACAGCTCCCGGCACGTGCATACGCCCTGCGGGCGCTCCGGGAACGGGGAGCCCCCGCAGGGCGGGTGTGCGTGCGTGGGAATGAGTGTCTTCCCCGGGCCCACCACCGCTCCGATGCTTATTCGCGCCGTCCTTGACAGGCCAAGGCTTACCTTCCACTATTCAGGTGCGAAACCCAACTCAGACCCAGGAGAGTAGTACATGAGCGTCATCGAATATGTAGAGGCACGGGAAATTCTCGATTCGCGCGGCAATCCGACCGTAGAGGTCGACGTCGTGCTGCAGGACGGCGTGCTCGGCCGCGCCGCGGTACCATCCGGCGCATCCACCGGCGAGCACGAGGCCATCGAGCTTCGCGACGGCGACAAGAAGCGGTTCATGGGCAAGGGCGTGCTCAAGGCGGTGGAAAACGTCAACAACCTCATCGCGCCGGAAATCGAGGGTCTCGACGCCACCGACCAGGTGGACATCGACCGCACCATGATCGAGCTCGACGGTACCGATAACAAGGAAAAGCTCGGTGCGAACGCCATTCTCGGTGTCTCCCTTGCAACGGCGCGGGCGGCCGCGGAGTTTCTCGAGATACCCCTGTTCAAGTACCTCGGAACCTACCACTCGACCCTTCTGCCGGTGCCCATGGCAAACATCCTCAACGGCGGGGAGCATGCGGACAACAACGTGGACTTTCAGGAGTTCATGGTCATGCCCATCGGTGCCGAGACGTTCCGCGGCGCGGTGCGGATGATCGCGGAGATCTTTCACAATCTCAAGAGCATCCTCAAAGATCAGGGCTACAACACCTCCGTCGGGGACGAGGGCGGCTTTGCACCGAACCTCAAGTCCAACGAGGAGGCTGTGGACGTCATTCTCAAGGCCATCGAGAAGGCCGGGTACAAGGTCGGCGACGAGGTCATGATCGCGCTCGATCCGGCGGCCAGCGAGTTCTACGATTCGGACAAGGGCAAGTACGTCTTCAAGAAGTCCGACAAGCGCGAGCTCAGCTCAGAGGAAATGGCCTCCTACTGGGCCGACTGGGCTGCGAAGTACCCCATCATCTCCATCGAAGACGGCATGGCCGAGGATGATTGGGAAGGCTGGAAATCGCTTACCGACAAGATCGGCAACACGGTGCAGCTCGTCGGCGACGATCTCTTCGTCACCAACACGAAGCGCCTCTCGCGCGGCATCAAGGAAGGAATCGCGAACTCCATCCTCATCAAGGTGAACCAGATCGGCACACTCACCGAGACCTACGAGGCGGTGGAGATGGCCAAGCGCGCCGGCTACACCGCAATCGTCAGTCACCGAAGCGGCGAGACCGAGGACTCCTTTATCGCGGACCTCGTCGTCGCTCTCGAGACCGGCCAGATCAAGACCGGCTCCATGTCGCGCTCCGACCGACTTGCAAAGTACAACCAGCTCATGCGCATCGAGGATCTCCTCGACGCCACGGCGCAGTACGCCGGACTCGAGGCCTTCTACTCGATCAAGCGCTGAGTACTCGGCCGTTACGGCCATTACTGCAACGACAGGCGGCTCCCATACCGGGAGCCGCTTTTTTTTAAGCCGTGAAGTGTGTGCTGCGTGCTCTGTGCTCAGAACTCGTCAGAACTCGACGGTGAAACTCGAATAGATGCCGCGGGCGGGCCCTTCGTCGGCATCCACTTTCGTCACGCGCGCCCCGGGAGGCCCCTGCTCGAGCCATTTGCGGAAGCGCTGAACCGGCTCGCGCGGCCCTTCGGCCTCGACTTCCACGGTACCGTCGAATTTGTTCCTGACGTATCCGCCGAGACCGAGCCGGTGCGCCTGCGAGCGGGTCTGGTAGCGGAATCCCACCCCCTGCACACGACCGTGGACCCGTGCGGACAGATGAATGTGTGTCTCCTCGGCCATGGTCCTACGCCACTACTGCCACTACGCCCGCTGTGACGCGAGGCTCTCGATCATCTCCACCAGTTTGCTGAGGTCGAGCGGCTTCGCGAGAAACGAATCCGCGCCCTCCTCGAGAATTTGCTCACGCTCGGACGGATCGTCCAGTCCCGAGATCGCAATCACGAGCGGGTTCCCGAGTGAATCGTCCTGCTTTATGTCGCTCGCGAGCTGATGGCCGTTCACGCCGGGAAGATCGATGTCGAGCAGGATCAGGCCGGGGTGCTGCTCGGCGATGAGCTTGCCGGCCTTGTATCCGTCGAAAGCCTGATGAATGTCATGGTCCGGGTACTGCTTCTTCAGATACTGAGCCACCAGATCGTTGAGGTCGCGATCATCATCCACGATGACGACCGTGCGAAGCCCCCGCTGCTCCTGGACGATGCGCTCGAGCTCTTCCGGCATGCGCATGCCGCGTGACTGGAGAAAATCTACGAGGTCCTCAGCGTACACCCGATACTGGCCACCCGGGGTCGTGAAGGCCTTGAGATATCCGTTCTTGATCCAGTTGATTGCCGTCTGATTCACGACACCGCAGATATTCGCTACCTCGAGTGCCGAGAAAATACGGATCTTCTTGTCGGTTTTCGCCATCCTCTTCCACCTTCCTCTCTGACAGACACTAAAAGCATATATTTATTATATCCAGAATGTCAACGCAAATTTTCCGCAATTCTCTACTGGAAGGAATCGCTAGAAATCCTTGCGATATAGGCAGTTACGTCGGAAGGTCGAAAACCGCGTCTCTGCAGCTTTTCTCGCAATTCCGCCTCGCCAACCCCCGATCTGCGCAGAATTCGGTCGCCGGCGCGCTCGATAGCTCGCTCGAGCTCCTCAGGAAACTCCCGTTTGAAGGCCTCAACGACCTCCCGGGCAAGGCCGCCGTCCACCCCGCGGGCCTGCAAACCTGCAATCAGGGCCGTCTCTCCCTCCGGGCGGCGGCGCACGCGCGAGGAGACCCACTGCTCGGCGAAGCGCCGGTCGTCGAGGTAGCCACGCTGCTCGAGGCGGTCGAGGGCATCGCGAATGACCCCTTCGGGGAACTCGCGCTGCAGCAGTTTGCGGGAAAGCAGGAATCGGCTGTGCTCACTGCGTGCCAGCAGCTCTATCGCCTTCTCGGTTGCCTCGTGGAGCAGATGCGCGTGCCGGAGCTCCGCGAGGGCCGCGTCGTCACACTCACCGCCGGGTGCGAGGTCCAGCGCTTCGATGAGCTCCCGGGGCACAAAAAAAGAGGACCCGTCCGAGAGCGAGATATGCACTCGCCCGCCGGAGGCTCCTCTTTGATCGATGGAATCGACCAGCACCGCTTAGCGCTTGGAGAACTGGAACTTTCGCCGTGCGCCGGGCTGACCGTACTTCTTGCGCTCCACCATGCGGGGGTCGCGGGTCAGGAACCCGTTCTCGCGCATGACGCTCTTGTTGGTTTCGTCGAAGGCGACAAGGGCACGCGCAAGCCCGTGCCTGATGGCACCTGCCTGGCCCTTCTTCCCGCCGCCGTGGACGGTAATGTTCACGTCGAACTTGTTTTCGCCGGCAAGCGCCTGCAGCGGCTGATTGATGATGTACACGTGCTCCCCGAAGCCGAAGTAGGTCTGAGGATCCTTGCCGTTGATGGAGTACTTTCCGCTGCCGGGCTGCAGATGCACGCGCGCTACGGATGTTTTTCTTCTACCGGTTCCTATCGCTGTGTCCACTACGTTTCGTCTCCTTAGATTTCGAGCTGTTCAGGCTTCTGCGCCGCGTGAGGATGCTTCGGCCCCGCATAGACCTTCATGTTCTTGAAGATCTTCCGTCCGAGGCGATTCTTGGGAAGCATGCCCTTCACCGCGTGCTCGACCGGATAGACGGGATTGCGCTTGAGCATATCCCTGAAGTTGAAGCTCTTCATGCCGCCGAGGTAGCCGCTGTGGCGGTAATACATCTTCTGATCGGCCTTTCGACCGGTAAGATCCACCTTGTCGGCATTTACGACGATCACGAAATCGCCGATTTCGCGGTCGGGGGTGAAGTAGGGCCGATGCTTGCCGCGCAGCACCTGTGCCACGTTGGTTGCAACCTTTCCGAGGGTCTTGCCTTCGGCGTCAACCACGTACCATTTGCGCTCGATTGTGTTCGTATCCGGGTATATCGTTTTCATAGTATTCCTGCGTCCTTACGGGCGTACCTGTGCAGTGGAGCAAAAGATTGGCACGCGAAGGCCAAAAAGTCAACCCCGTGGCCGGCCCGGTTCCAGCCGGCTTCGTCCGTCCTTACGTCTGCTCCTCCGAGCCGGCCTTCGCCTCCTCGGCCTCTTCCTTCTTCGCCTCGATCTTGTCCTTGATGTCGGCGATACCGATGAAGATGGCAATCAATCCGATGAACAGAGCGATGATGGGAACGCCGCCTTTGAGAAACATCACGACCTCAGGCCCCCACTGCAGCGACCAGTCAACCGGCAGCACCGAGTAGACGGCGAAGAGTGCGAATACGAGTCCGACGAGCAATGCAACCATTCCTATCCTCCAATACGTTTCGAGCAGTTTCTCCAGTGGATGACCACCGTGCACGATTATCGATTTGCGCCCTTCTGTCAACGGCCCCGCGCAGCGGCTTCGCGCAACGCTACCGCGCACTGACCCTATTTGCGAGCGATCATGACCGAGAACGCCAGAATGAAAAATACGGTCGGCAGATTCGCAAGGACCAGCTCGAACACCGACACTCCCTGAATGTTGAGCGCGGTGAGGCTGACCATACCAAAGCTCTCGAGCGTCGTAAACAGGACCTCACCATAGCCGACGATCGTGCCGATGACGATGAGCATCCACGCCGCGTCGCGCGTTCGTGACCACAGCACAATGGCCAGGAAGGTCGCGATCGCTCCGAATATAAGTCTGCTGAGGATGAGTATCATCGCCTCGGTTGCCATATTTTAACTTTCGGCCATCCTACTGACTTTAACGAACTTTTCAAACTCCCCCCGCGAGCACCACTGTGGAAGGATACTCGGGCCGGGGAAAACCGGATTGATGATAATACCCGCATCGAGAAACGCCGAAAAGACCCCGGAGAAGCTCGCCTCGCTGCAGCGCAGCTGCAGGTAGGGGCCGCGCCTCCTCCAGAGCGTGAGGGCTCGCTCATCGAAGAGGGTGATGGGATACACGGCGGCGTCGGGAACCGGGCCGGCGGCGCCGGCACGCCCGCCGCCCCCGCCCCCGGGCGCCGCCGCAATAAGGTGTGCCGCCTGCACGAGTCCCGAGAGCAACACCGGAGAAACGGCGTCGGAATCCCGAAGCAACCCGGGTCGCACCGCGCACACAGGCTGCGGCGCGAAGCTCGCCGGGAAGGGCAGCACCGGGAGGAGAAGTTCCGATGAGTCTGCCGGGAGAAAGGGACGCCACCATGCGGCGCGCGAGCCACCCGCACCACCGTCGTCGCCGAGCGCCGGGTCGGCGACAGCACCGCCGGCGGCCGCCACGGCCCGTTCGGCGGTTGCGTAGAGGCGGACCTCGGGGTAGGCGGGAAAGAGCACACGCAGCACCGCCTCGAGGCGACGGGTGTAGACAGACGGATAGTCGCCCCACAGGCCCTGATCAACCACACCCTTGAGGCGTTTCGCGAGACCCTTCGGGCGATGGGAGAGAATCGCCCGACCGCCGTTCTGATGGAGGTCGAGGTAGCGGCGGCCGTTGCCGTCGTAGAGGTGATAGTCGCGCGCCCGCCGGATCTCCGGAAGCCCGTGCCGGCGCTCAGGACCGGGCTCGCTCATGGCTCGCCGCCTCCGATGCGTTCGAGGGGCGCGTAACGTGGGATGAACTGCGCGATGTTGCCGCTTTCGAAGCGCACCCGAACGAGCTCGTTCACCCCGGACTTCCACTTCTTTATGACCATGCCCGTGCCGTAGTCATCGTGGTAGACGTAGCTGCCGGGAGCGAA
>JAWLDL010000155.1:0-5844 GCA_041686675.1 Spirochaetia bacterium
CTGCAGACCTCCCTCTGAGCCTCGACGGCGAGATCGGCATCACACGAGGAGGATCGTAACCACTGCAATCATGAGCGCTGCGCCGCTCGCGCGAGCGGCGGCCACGCCCCGCGTCATCGTACCCTCCGGAACACCGATCGACCGCCCCACCACCAGCACCAGGATCACGCTCCAGATGCCGCGGGTACTGTAGACGATGTTGACGAGTGAGGGGTTCTGCCAGACCGCGAGGGAGAGTCCGAAGCCGGCGGCCTGCAGCGAGAAGAGTATGGTCCCGGGTAGCAGCCACACGAGCGCGCGCGGCTCGAAGTGGAAGGTCCAGCCGGCGGTAAAGGGGACGGAGGCAAGCATAATGAGGGCGGCGCCGATCATGATGAAGGGCAGCAGGAAGCGCGGGTCGAGAGCATCGGCACCACGGACGATGAGAATATCGGTGAGGGCGAAGGATGCGGCGCTCGCCAGACCGTAGAGAATGCCCTGGATGAGGTGGCCGGTGTGCCTCGGTTTCGACCAGCCAAGCAGGAACACCGCGGCCGTTGCCAGGATCGAGGCCGCCCAGAGCTCCACCGGCAGTGCCGAGCCGAGGAACACCACGCTCATTCCCGAGACGAAGACCACCTTCGTGCCCATGAGCGGCGTCTGCAGACTGGCATCGCCGCGGAAGATCGCCATCACGGTGAGAAACTGCGCCGCGAGGAAGGTGCCGATACCTGCGAGCGGCAGTAGCAGGAGCGCCGGGTCGTTCGGGAACTCGGCAAACGGCAGCAGGACCGCGAAAACCAGCGCCTGCACAACGGTGCCCAGCAGGAGATGCTGATAGGGGTGCACCCCCTGCTGGTAGGAGCGCTTTATAAGCAGCATCGCCATGGGATACGCGACGGCGCACCCGGCTGCGATGAAGGCGTCGGGGGCGGGCATTACTGCTGCGGCTCGTCACCGCCGTCCGCACCACCTTCCGGCGCCCGAAATCCCCCCTGAAGCCGTGTCGGCTCTCCGTAGCCCTCCAGGTACACGGTGGTCGTCGGATAGGCAAAGCTTATGTCGCGCTCGGCGAAGGCGTCGAAGAGGGCGAGGTTTATCGCCTGCTGCGTGTTCATGTACACCGCATAATCGGGGGAGAGCACGTAGTAAACGGCCTCGAACTCGAGACTGGAGCTTCCGAAGGCCTTGAAATGGGCACGGTCGAATCGCGCGAGCTCCTGGCCCTCGACGATCCCCTTTACGAGTTCCGGAATGGCGCGCAGATTCTCGGGGGTAGTCTGGTAGATCACGCCGAAGCCGAAGACGATACGGCGTTCGCTCATGCGCT
This sequence comes from Spirochaetia bacterium, assembly GCA_041686675.1. Lineage (GTDB taxonomy): Bacteria > Spirochaetota > Spirochaetia > DSM-27196 > PWMO01 > JAAAOH01. Next base: position 1,310 of record JAWLDL010000155.1, read on the forward strand.
TGTAGTTGCGTACCCGCGAGCTCGTCAGGTCGGCGTTGGCCACGATGATCTCCTCGCCGCCGAGCGAGCGCAGCCGTGTCGTTTTCACGCCGATTCGCTCCACCGTTCCGAGAATATCCCCGAAAATCACGAAGTCTCCGATCTCGAAGGGACGATCCATGAAGATAACGAAGTAGCTGAAGAGGTCTCCAAGCACCGCCTGCGCGGCGAGGGCGATCGCGATACCGCTGATTCCGAGGCCGGCGACGATCGTAGTTATTTCGAATCCCAGATTGTCAAGCAGGAAAAGGATGCCGATGATCCAGATGATGAGATTCAGTACCGCCAGGAGAGGCCGAAAGCGGTTCTGTTCCTCAGGACTCCTCGTCCTCGCTATGTAGTTGCCTATGCCGCGGTCGACGAGACTGATGGTCAACCGGATGAGAAACCAGGACATGAGGATCAGGAACACCACCTCCGCCGCGCGCCCCGCAACGGCCGGAAGCTGGATCGTGCGCACCGCCGCGTAGAGCGCGGCGACGTGGAGCAGCGGGAAGAGGAATCGCCGAATGCCGCGAACCGCCGGACTCTCGCGGTCCTTCAACCGTGAGAGCAAGATGCGCTTCGCAATCTGAAGCACGACGACGGCCACGACGATAATGGTGAGTGCCGTAAGGTATTTCGCAACAGGGTGTCCGAGAAGTGTGAGCTCTGAAAGGCGTTCCATGCTCACCAGTATATGGTGCAGTTGACAGTCAGAGAAGTCCGCGATAGGAAAAGGCATGAAGCGGATCGGTGTCCTCGGGGGCATGAGCTGGGAATCCTCGGCGGAGTATTATCGCATTATCAACGAGCTGGTCGCCGAGCGGCTGGGAGGCTATCACTCCGCGGACATCGTCATGATGTCGGTGGATTTCGACCCCATCGAGCAGATGCAGCGCGAGGCCCGCTGGGACGATGCGGCCTCGGTGCTTGCCGAGGCGGCCCGCTCCTGCGAGCGGGCGGGAGCCGAATGTCTGCTGCTCGCCACCAACACCATGCATCTCGTTTTCGATGAGCTCGAGGCCGCCACGCAGGCACCCTGGATCCATATCGCAGACCCCACCGCCCGGGCGGCGAAGGCGCACGGTACCCACGTCGTCGGCCTGCTCGGTACCGCCTTTACTATGGAGGAGTCATTCTACCGCGAACGGCTCGAGAAGCGATTCGGCCTGAAAGTCGTGATCCCCGACGAGGATGATCGTGCCCTCGTCCACCAGGTGATCTTCGACGAGCTCGTCAGGGGCGTAATCCGGCCCGAGTCGCGGCGCGCCTACACGCGCGTTGCCGGACGCCTCGTCGACCAGGGCGCCCAGGCCGTCATCCTCGGCTGCACGGAGATCGGTATGCTCCTGAAGGAAGAGGACGTCCCGGTACCTGCGCTCGACACTACGGCCCTGCATGCCGGGGCGGCGGTGGACTTTGCGTTGACATGAGCTCTGAAGTATCAAGAAGCGTGTTGGTGAAACTCGCATAAGTTGTTGCAGGACGCGGAGCTCTGTGGAATAGCGGTCGCCAGGCGATTTCGTGTGCCACGGATTTCCTTCAAAAGCCTGCGCCACCTGAACTTGTCTCTGCCCTCACCAACACGGTGCTATATACCTCACTCAGCGTGCCAGCCGAACGAGTGCCTCGGCCAGGACCGTCGCCCCGGCCGCGAGATCTTCGTAGCTGGTGAGCTCATCAGGCGAATGGCTGATTCCGTCCCGGCTCGGAACGAATATCATGCCGGTGGGGCAGAGAGGTGCCATATGCACCGCGTCGTGCCCCGCGCCCGAGGTGAGGCGCTTGGACTCGATCCCCTGCGCGGCTGCGGCCTCCTCGACAGCCCCCATGACCGTGTGCGAGAACCGTACTGCTCCGGCGCGCCACGCCTCCCGCCACTCGAAGCTGCAGCCTTCCTCTGTAGCGAACCGCCTCCCGCTCTCGAGAACCGCCTCCAGCATCCGCCCCACCGCAGCATCATCCGGGTGGCGAATATCGAGTGTGCTCTCGACCCGTCCGGGGACGGCGTTCCGCGCGCCGGGGGTAACGCGAAGCCCGCCCACGGTGGCTACGCCGGGAGCCTCGCCCGCGGCGATCTGCGGCACTGCTGCGATGAGCCGCGCCGCGGCAACGAGCGCGTCGGCGCGATCGTCCATGGGCGTGGAGCCTGCGTGGTCCGCGCGGCCCGCCATCGTCCAGTCCCCGGCCGCCTGCCCCTGCACGCCTTCGACGATTCCGATCCGGACGCCTTCAGCCTCGAGAATGCGCCCCTGCTCGGGGTGCAGCTCCAGGTAGGCGGCGGGCCGGGGGAGGCGCGTCGGGGCCGGGGCGGCTCCGGGGGTGGCGGTGGCCCCAGCGGTCGCCCCGGGGTTGCCGGTAACGCCGGAGTCGTCGGCGGCCGCCTCAGCGGCCGCTGCGTTGCCTGGCTTCGCCTCAGCGTTGTCGGAAACGCCGGGCTCGGCGGCCGCCTCTGCGTTTCCGGTAACGCCGCGGTTCGCCCCAGCGGCCGCTGCGTTGCCGGTGCCGCCGGGGATGCCCGCCTCCCGCGCGAGCTCCTCGCGCACGGTCACGCCGTCGGCGTCGGTGCTCGCCGCGGCGGTCTCGAACGGGATCGCACCGGTGAACACGCCGGAGCCCATCATGGCGGGGGCAAAGCGCGCGCCTTCCTCGTTGGCCCAGCTTACGAGGACGAGGGGGCGGCGGGTCGAGATTTGCTCGGTCTCGAGAAGCTCGAGGGCGGCAAGGCCACAGAGGACACCCGAGGCGCCGTCAAAGCAGCCGCCGCCGGGTACGGTGTCGAGATGGCTGCCGGTGTAGATGGCCTCTGCTTCGGGGTCGGTGCCCGGGCGAAGCGCGAAGACGGAGCCGATGGCATCGCGAAAGATGTGGAAGCCGAGGCGGGCGGCGGCGTCGGCGAGAGCGCTGCGGGCGGTGCGCTCCTCGGGCGAGAAGGCGAGGCGTTCGCAGCCGCCGTCTTCCCGTCGGCCATGAGCCCCGATGGTCTCAAAGAGTCTGCGAATGCGCTCTTCGCTCACGCGGGTTTCCATCACGCCTCTGCTCAGAGATCGGTTCTCGCGCGTCGCCCACGCGGGGCGGACGCGGCGGGCGTGGCGGGCGACGGGGTATCGGCGTCATCGGAGCGTTTCTGGGGCGGTGGCTGGGGGTCGTCCGCGTAGTAGCAGGCCGCTTCGTGGCCGTCCCCATAGTCCTCGAGTGGCGGCGGAGCCTCCCGGCAGTGGGGCTGGACGCGGTAGCACCGCGGGGCAAAAGGACAGCCGGCGGGGGGATTGGAGGGGTCGGGAAGCTCGCCTTCGAGTTTCAGTCTGGTCGACTGGTAATCCCCCGGCTCGGGGACGCTTCCAAGGAGTACGTGGGTGTAGGGATGGCGCGGGGCGTCGAAGATCTGCGCTGCGGTGCCGTGCTCGATGACGCTTCCGAGATACATCACCACGACGCGGTCGCAGAGGTAGTCGACGACGGCAAGGTCGTGGCTGATGAAGAGATAGGTCAGGTTGAGATCGTGCTTCAGCGACAGAAGCAGCTTCAGAATCTGGGCCTGAATCGACACGTCGAGGGCGCTCACCGGCTCGTCGAGAATCAACAGCTCCGGCTTCGGCGCGAGTGCCCGGGCGATGCCGATGCGCTGGGCCTGACCGCCCGAGAACTCATGGGGATGCCTATCGAGAAACTCCGGGCGCATGTTCACGAGGTCCATGAGCTCGAGCAGCCGCGCCTCGCGCGAAGCTTGCTCGAGGCCGAGTAGCTCGATCATCGGTGCCTCGAGGATCTGCCGGACGGTCTTTCTGGGGTTCAGGGAGCTCTGCGGGTCCTGAAAGACGAACTGAATGCGGCGGTAGAGATCGCGACGTCGCTCTCCCCGAATGCCGGTTATGTCCTCGCCGCGGAAGTATATCTCCCCTTCGCTCGGAGGAATGATGCCCATGATCATGCGGGCGAGGGTGGATTTGCCGCAGCCCGACTCGCCCACGACTCCGAGGGAGTCTCCGGGGTAGAGATCGAGGTCGACCTCGTGCACCGCGCGGATGGTTGGCGTCGGGGCGCCGAGGAGCCGTCGCTCGCCGCCGAAACGTTTGCTTGCTGTTCGAACATGGAGAAGCGATTCTGAGCTCATGACGCGCCGTCCTTCTGCGGCTCAGGCTTCGTCAGGCGTGCATGATGGGAGGCGTGCTGCTCCTCGGCGCGAATGCACCTGACATCCCGCCCCGCCACCTTGCGAAGATCAACCGGAGCCTTCCGGCAGGCGTCGATGGCCATATCACAGCGATCGGCGAAGCGGCATCCTCCGGGAAGCGCATCGAGTGCCGGCGGGAGGCCCGGAATGGCGTCCATCTCCCGCCCACGCTCGCCGACGCGAGGCACACAGGCCATGAGGCGGCGCGTGTAGGGATGCAGGGGTTTGCGGTAGATCTGATCGACGGTGCCGACCTCCACGACCTGCCCGGCATACATGACGACCACGCGCTCGCAGATCTGCGAAATCACCCCGAAGTCGTGGGAGATGAACAGTAGTG
>JAWLDL010000156.1:0-5824 GCA_041686675.1 Spirochaetia bacterium
CCACTGCCGCCCCTCCGGCGAGTAGGAGTAGAGAATACTCTGCGTGACGCCGACATTCTGGTTCACGAACAGCAGAAGCCCGCCATCGCTCGAGACGGACAGCTTCGGGGCGACACTCGTAACCTCGGTTTCCAGCGTCGCCGTCTCGCGGAAGCTGCGTCCTTCGTCCGAGGATATCAGAATGCGGGTTCGAGTAGCCGACTCCACGAGAGCGAGGTAAATGTCCCCGTTGTCGGTGACCTCCGCCGTAAAAACCACCGGCGGACTCTCGCGGTCATACTCGATCGGTCCCACGACGCGACGGCGAGACTCCCAGTCCCGACCGCGCTCGGATACGGCAACCGATATATGGATCTCCCCGCCCTCCTCCTCATCGTGCCGTTCGACCTCCTGGTAGATCACGTAGAGGTTGTCGTCACCGGTGAGGGCGAGCGGAAAGTACGCGTTCTCATCCACAAGAAACCGTGGGTTCTCGAAGAACAGCCCGCTTGCCTCGGTCGAGAGCTCCTGGGCCGAGAGGCCCGGCGCGGCCCAGAGCGCCGCGAACAGAACCACTCCGGCGAGGGCCGCCGCCCGCCCCCGGGCAGCCCGCCCCCGGACTGCGTGTCCGCGGGCCCGGCGGTCTGCAAGCCCGCCTCCCCGGCGCTGCCGCAGCATCATAGGCCGAGCCTCGCCGCAATACGCTGCTCGAGATCCAGAAGCGGCGGGTAGCGCTGATTGTCCTCATCGCGCAGCAGCTGCTGGACTATGGCGTAGGCCTGGGCGGCGTTGTCCTGGATAAAGAGGGTCTCGGCGCGGCGCAGCTGCTGCTCCTCGGCCGAGGAGAGGGCCACCGTTGCCTGACCGCCGCTCTGTATGCGCAACCGGTCGAGGAGAATCTGCGCCTCACGGTTCTCCGGGTTGAGGGTGACCGCCTCTTCGAGGATCGACATCGCCGCCTGTCGCTGCGCCTCACCGGCGCCCGCGGCAACCTGACGGGCCTGGTTGAGGAGTCGGTTCGACTCGGCGATCTGCGCCTCGGTGACAGGGTCCGGCCGGATGCCGAGCTCGATCTCGAGCTCCACGATCTGATTCTGAAGGCCGGGATAGTCGGGATCGATGGCAGCGAGCGTTTCGAACGCGGTGAGTGCTTCCTGCGGGTCGTCGTCCTTTCGGTCGAGTGCCTCCTCGAAACGGCGCTCAAATACCTCGTCGAAGTTCTCGGAATCCCTGAGGCGGAGAATCCGGAGCTTGAGGATGCGGGCTTCCCAGTTGTACGGGCGCATGGCGGTGACGTTGTCGACGTTCTCCTCCGCACGAGCGAGAAGCTGCTGAGCAGGTGCCTCGCCCCTGCCCTGCACGACCTCCTGAGCTTCGTTATAGTCGCGGCGGGCGAGGTTGAGATAACTCGACAGTACGGGATAGAGCGGCTCGGTTTCGGCGAGGGTGCGCGTGTTCTCGAGGTTCAGGGCCGCGTTGACGAACCGGAGAAGGCGCTCGATTTCCGGATTGGGCTCCACGTTGGTCTGTTGCCACAGATCGCGCGCCTCGGTCAACAGCTCGTAGGCCTGCTGATAGCTCTCCTGCTCGTAGAGGGTGTCTGCCCGATCTATTCGCTCACGAACCTGCTGAACGATGCGGCGGTTTCTCGCCTCCTGGATCTCCGCACCGAGTGAGGTTATCAACTGGTCCGTCTGGTCACGAAAAGCCGCATTCTGCTGCAGCTCGAGAGACTCGAAGTACCGCTGCCGCGCCTCCTCCCACAGCTCGCGGGCTTGCTCCACCTGCAGGCTGTTGATGGCCTGCCGGGTTTGTGCCACGAGCTGGTCGCCCTCGTTTCGCAACTCCTCTGCGCGAGCAATCTGGTCGCGGGCACTCGTCGTGCGAGAGGCGATTGCGTTCGAAAGCTCGTCGATCTCCGCGAGGAGGGCCTCCGCATCGGCGATTTGTGTCTGGATGCGCTCCTCGAGCAATACGTACTCGTCTTCATTCCGGTAGGACTCGAGGGCGGCAGCGACATCGGCGCGCAGGGCCTCCACATCGCTCTGCGCAGCAAGGAACTCCTCGAGTGCCCGGTCCGGGTAGCGATAGGTAACGGTGACCGCTTCTTCGGTGCCGTCGTCGCCGGCTACCTGCTCCACGACCTCCTCCACACCCTCGAGCAGGTCGATCCCCGCGCGATAGTCTTCACTCCCGGTTTCGAGTCGGTCGGTGAAGCGCGCGAGGCGCACATCGGCAATGCGATCGAGGGTCGCAATCTCGTACTCCACGACCTCGTCCTCGCGCGAGGAGACCGCCGCTTCCGTGCGCGACAGAAGGGCGTCGGCGCGATCGCTCAACGTCCCGGCCGTGAGTGCGCGATAGCTGTCCGTCATCTGCTGCCAGCTCGCGGCCAGCTCCCGTATGTCGGCGACGCGAACGGCCATGGCGGCTTTCGCGTCGGCAAGTACCTCGAGGTCTTCTGTGTCGACGGGTTCCACCCGCTCTGCGTCGACCTCCGCCATGGTATCCGCGAGCGCTGCCCGGGTCACCGCCGTTTCACGCCGCGCATGCTCGCCCGCGTACAGGCCGTCGAGCGCATCAGGAAGCCGGGCTACGGCCTCCTCGAACTCGGTGTCAGTTTCGACCTCGGTCCCGATAACGGAGAGCCGCACGCCCGCGTTGGCCTGTATTCGGGCTAAATCGAACTCCTCGCCGGCCTGCTCCCATGCACGCTCATCGGCGGACGCCGCGCCCCGGTCGAGATGGGCGTCGGCGCGGGCGGCAAAGGTCCTCGCGAGCCCGAACCGCGAGCTCCTTCGTGCAGTGGCGAGCGCCCCGACGATACCCTCGGGGTCCGCCGCATCGGGGCGCCCGGCCGAGAACCGGTGAGTGAGCCGTATATGCCAGTCCACCGGATCCTCGGGGTCGATGGAGGCGACCTCCTCACCCTGTTCGGACAGCTCTCCCGCCGCTTCCTCGATACTGGAGAGTCGCCCCCCTATACGGCGAAACACATCGGCGTATTCGTCGAGAAGGGCCTCGAGCTCGTCGACTGCGTCGCCTGCCGCCGCGTCCTCGAGGGCAGCCACGTCCCCTCTGAACTCCGGAGCGGTCGCGATGAACGCCTCCGCGTTGACGCGAACCCGGGCAAGCGCGTCATCCACTCTGTTTACAAAAATGTTGCCGTACTCGCGTTCTTCGAACCGGCCGCGCTGGAGATCGAAGCCGGAGAGATAGCGCTCCACCGCATCGGCGTAACGCCCCTGGTCGATCAGCTCTGCGGCTTCCCGCATGATGCTGGCAGCAAGATTCCTGTCGTAGGCAAGCTGCGCGATGACGCGCGCCTCGCTAACCTGCTCTACCACCCGTTCGTTGGGGAAGCGGTCGAGCTCCTCCATCCGGTCGATGATAGCGAGGGTCCGCTCGATTTCGCCGGGACTGTTAATCAGATTGTCGATAAGTTGCTCGAACTCTTCGTTATACTCTGCGCGCTGGGCTCGGATACGGTCCATGACCTTCTCCGATTCCTCGATGAGCGCCGGGTTCCTGCGGACGGCCGTTTCGAGAACCAGCATAGCCTCGTTCAGCCTGCCTTCTTCCACGAGCCGGTTCGCCTCCTCGATAGGATCCCCGTCCGGCGCACCCGAGCCGGTCGCCTCCTGCCCGCCGGCGGCTGAGAGCAGAGCTGTCCCGAGGAACGAATACAGTACGAGAAGAATGAGCAGTAGAGTCGGTACCCGGAGGTACGTCAGGAATCCCCTCCTCGAGCTACCCTATAATGGGTATCGACAGGCTATGGATTCGGCCTGACAGTGTCGACATTTGAAATGCATGGAATATATGCAAATTGAAACAATCCCCTCCACGAGATATTATATATCACGAAGATGAAACGGTTCTCGTCGGTAATCATCATAGCTGCGGTTCTCTCCGCTCCCGCCTACGCCATCGGCTGGCCCGACTTCATGTACGACTTCGCCGAGTCGAACGATTTGAGCAACCCGCAGAACACCGGCCTCACGACCTTTCCCACACTTCAGATTCCTCTCGGCGGCGAAATGGAAGCCATGGCGTCCGCCTATACCGCGGTCGCGCGCGACTACAGTTTCTTTGAAGCCAACCCCGCAGCGAGCTCGCGACTGGAGCGCACCGAGATCGGTATCGCCCACAACAACCTGATCGCAGATGCGAATATGGAAGGACTGGTCTACACCACTCGCTTCGAGCATCTTGGTATCGGCGCGGGTACCAAGTTCCTGCATGTTCCTTTCACCGAATACGACAGGTACGGCCTGCAGGAGAACGCCGTCAGATATACCGAGACCATAGCCGGTCTGAACGTTTCCTACAACTTCCTTCATAGCTTCGACTTCCATGGTATCGCAGTCGGCGCAAACCTCAAGTCCGCCTATCGTCGCATTCCGGAGGTCATTGCCCCCGGGCAATCGGCACTCGGTGTCATGGGCGATGTCGGCCTGCTCACGCGGTTCAACCTTGCAAAGTTCCACCGCTCGCGCGAGAAGAACTTCTCTGTGGGTCTTGTCGCGAGGAACGTCGGACCGCCCGCGCTCGATGAGCCTCTGCCCTCGCATGCCACCGCGGGAATCGCCTATGTACCGCTGAAACCGCTCACGCTTGCCTTCGACTATACCTACCCCTTTGTCATCGGCGCCGACGTCCCGGCCGAGCCTCCCTCCTATGCCGGAGGAGCGGCGGTGCAGATCACCGACTTTCTCGCCGCCCAGACCGGATTCCAGCTGAGAGGGGGGAATCCCCGCTTTGCTCTCGGCAGCAGCATCGACTTCCCCGCAGTCAGCCTGCAGCTCAACTACACCCTGGACCTGGCAACGCAGGTCGGAAGCGTGGACCGGTTCAGTGTGCAGGCCTCCTTTGATCTGGGCGACAGGGGCCGGGCCGAGCGGCAGGCACGCGTCGAAGATCTCTACCTGACGTCTCTCGAAGCCTACGCGAACGGCGATATCGAACGCACGGTCGCACTCTGTCGCCAGGCACTCGAGATCGACCCGACCTTCGAGCCTGCTCAGGAGACGCTGGTAAGTGCCCGGACAATGCTGACCCTGCAGCGACAGATGGAATCCATTCGACTCGGAGAAGAAGAGGAGTTCTTCGGGGAAGAGGGCTCGATTGAATCCGACGGGGACACCGGCGAGTAGGCCGCTCAGCCGGTCGTACGCTTCGCGAAATGGCGTTTCAGTCTCACATAGAGCGCAAACAGCGGGAAATCCACCTTCTTGTTTGCCGCCCACCTCTGCAGGTTTTCCCGATCCCGGTCCTTGAGTCCGCCACGCTCGGCGGCAAGCAGGCGCTTTTCCTGCTTGCGATGCTCGCGGGAGGCGAACCGAACTCTCAGATAGGAGAGAACTTCCTCCGCTTCCGCCTCCTCACCGGCATTGACCACCGGCTCGTCGTCGCGCGACAGCCGGGCCACGATGGATTCCGCCGAAGCCCGTTCCTCCTCATGGAGAACGGTCTCGAGCCGCTTCACGAGTTCCGATTCGCTGAAGACGATTCCGTCGACCTTGCTGCGAAGCTTCATGCGCTTGGAAAGCGCCGCGTCGGACTGCATATCCCGTCGGCGACGCAACAGGAACGCCGCCAGCGCCGCACCCAGCGACAGCGCAATCTCGTCGAAAACGGGCAGCGGGTCGCGCACAACAAGTGAGAGACCGACGAACGCCACCAGGAATACACCGGCAGAGATGAGAAACCGCGGGATGAAGCGCGACTCTCCAATCCAGTTCCGCACCTCTTCCTCGATCAGGCGATAGAGCTCGTTCCTGAACCCGGTGATAGCCTCCACCCTGGGTTCCCGGCCGTAGAGTCCCTCGAGCGAGCGGGACTC
>JAWLDL010000157.1:0-5781 GCA_041686675.1 Spirochaetia bacterium
CGATGACCGCCCGCGTAATCACCACGCGCTTCTTGCCCTCGATGGAGGGAATGTCGAACATGATGTCGGTCATGACGTTTTCCACTATTGAGCGCAGCCCCCGTGCACCGGTCTTGCGCGACATCGCCTTCTCGGCAATCGCCTCCACCGCCTCGTCCTCGAAGACGAGATCAACGTCGTCGAGCTTGAGTGATGCCTGGTACTGCTTGAGAATGCTGTTTCGCGGCTCGGTGACGATCCGCACGAAATCTTCCTTGGTGAGATCACGCAGGGCGACCTGAATGGGCACACGCCCGATGAACTCGGGGATCAGTCCGTACTTGATCAGATCGTCGGGATGAAGCTCGCGGAAGAGCTCCTCGATATTCTTCTCGCTGCGGGTCTTGACCTCCGCGCCGAAGCCCATGGGGTGCTGCGAGACCCGCGACTCGATAACCTTGTCGAGGCCGACGAATGCGCCGCCGACGATGAAGAGGATGTTGCCGGTGTCGATCTTGATCATTTCCTGGCTCGGATGCTTGCGCCCGCCCTGTGGCGGTACCGAGGCAACCGTCCCCTCGATGATCTTCAGAAGCGCCTGCTGCACCCCCTCGCCGGAGACATCACGCGTGATGGAGACGTTCTCCCCCTTGCGCGCGATCTTGTCGATCTCATCTATGTAGATGATGCCCCGCTCGGCGGCCGACACGTTGTTACCCGAGGCCTGGTAGAGCTTGAGCAGGATGTTCTCCACATCCTCGCCTACGTACCCTGCCTCGGTCAGCGTCGTCGCGTCGGCGATGGCAAAGGGCACGCGCAGCTTGTCCGCGAGGGTCTTCGCGAGGAGCGTCTTGCCCGTGCCGGTCGGACCGATGAGCAGCACGTTCGCCTTTTCGATCTCCACACCGTCCTGGAGCTCCTGCTTCTGCGTGACGCGCTTGTAGTGGTTGTACACGCCCACCGAGAGCACCTTCTTGGCGGTTTCCTGACCGACCACGTACTGATCGAGATACGACTTGATTTCCTTGGGTGCGGGAATGTCGTCCATGAACTCCGTTGAGATCACGTCGTCCTCATCATCGAGGATCTTCTTGCACGTGTTCACGCACTCGTCACAGATATACACGCCGGGGCCGGCGATGAGCCGCCGCGCGAAGTCGGCATGCTTGCCGCAGAAGGAACAGACTTTCTGTTGCTCGTTACGCTGCTTGCTCATTCCTTACCTCTTGAGCACCTGGTCGACAATGCCGTAGTCGACACTTTCTTCGGCGCCCATAAAATAGTCGCGCTCGAGATCATGCGAGATGACCTCCTCGGACTTTCCGGTGTGCTGGGCAAAGTACTGGATGATCATCTTCTTCAGCCGCACGATTTCGCGCGCCTGGATACCGATGTCGGTCGCCTGTCCCTGAACACCACCCCAGGGCTGGTGAATAAGGATACGCGAGGAGGGCAGGGCGTAGCGCTTGCCGGACGTACCCGCTGCGAGCAGCATGGCCCCCATGGAGGCGGCCTGGCCCATGCAGATCGTCTGCACGTCGGGCTTGATGTACTGCATCGTGTCGTAGATGGCGAGCCCGGCGGTGACAGAGCCACCCGGGGAGTTCACGTAGAGGTTGATGTCCTTTTCCGGATCCTGGCTCTCGAGGAAGAGCATCTGCGCCACCACGAGGTCCGCGGTGACGTCGTTTATGGGCCCATCGAGAAAAACGATGCGGTCTTTCAGGAGCCGGGAGTAGATGTCGTAGGAACGTTCGCCAACGCCGGTCTGCTCGACAACGATGGGAACGAGTGTGTTCATTTGCTCATTCATTTGGTGAATTCCTTTTGGCCGAATAACTCACCCGAATTTAAGCATTGCCGCCCGCGACGTCCAGGAGTTTGAGTTTCTCGGAGGTCTTGACTTTCGTCTCCTCCAGGATCTTCTCGAATAGCTTGCGCTCCTGGATATCGTGCTTCACGTAGTCGAGCAGGTTCTGGCTCTCATAGTACTCCCGAACCCGTGCGGTGTCCATGTTGCTTTGTTTCGCCTGCTGTTCGAGGTGCTCATCGACTTCTTCGTCGGTAACCTCGATCTCCTCGTTCTCGAGGATCTTGTTGGTGAGAAGGCGTTGCTTGAGGCTCTTCTCCGCGTCCGGCTTCCACTCTTCGAGGAGGTCTTCCTTGCTTCGACCCTGGGCGGTAAGAAGCTTCAGCACATCGTCCTCGTTCATCTGGATCCGGGACGTGAAGTTCCGCCAGGAGTTCTCGAGCTCCATCTGCAGCATCGATTCGGGCACCTCGATTTCGGAGTTTTCCAGGACCTTGTCGAGAAGCGCCTGTTTCTTCATCTCGTAGACCCGTGACTCGGCGGTCTGCTCGAGGCGGCTGCGGATATCCTTCTTGAGGTCGTCGAGGGTCTCATACTCGTCACTGACATCCTGAGCAAGCTCGTCGTCGACGTCGGGAAGCTGGCGCTGCTTGACCGCCTTGACCTTCACCGAGAGTCGCTTCTTCTGCCCGCGAAGCTCCTCAACCTCGGCGTCTTCGGGATACTCCTTCTCGATGACCTTTTCCTCATCCTGCTTCATGCCGAGGATGTCATCGTCGATCTTGTAGAAGTTGTAGCCGGTCCCCACGGTGAAGACGAAGTCCTCACGGCTCGTGCCCTCGACCGTCTCATCGTTCTCGTCGAGCTCGCGGTAATCGATGGTGACGATGTCGTCTTTCTCTACCGTTCCCTCTTCCTTGTCGATGACGATGGCGTTCTGTTCCTGAATTGCCGAGATTTCGCGCTCGAGGTCCTCGTCGGTCACCTGCACCTCCGGCGCCTCGATCTCGAGGCCCTTGTACTCGCCGAGCTTGATCTCCGGGTAGACGTCATAGGTGACGGAAAAGGTGAAGTCTTTGTTGATGTCGAAGTCGATTTCCCCGTCGAGCTCGGGGCGTGCATAGGGCAGGGGCTGCTCGTCGATGTCCTCGATGACCTCTTTCAGGCTGTCCTCGAGCACCTTCTGGCTTGCCTCTGCCTGCAGGCTCTCGCCGAACTTTCGCTCGAGGATTTCCGGCGGTACCTTTCCGGGGCGAAAGCCCTTGATCTGGGCCTTCTTTGCGTACTCTTTGACGAGGTCGTCGTACTCTTTTTTGACCGTGTCTTTGTCGACGGTCACCGTGAGTCGGACCGCCGAATTGCCGATGCGTTCAACCTGTTTTTCGGAAACCATCTTTCGGATCCTCTGTATGTGGTGTCGGATAAAGAAAGAGCGATCCGGTGAATCGGATCGCCCTCGATAAAGAAGCGGGAGACGGGATTTGAACCCGCGACATCCACCTTGGCAAGGTGGCGCTCTACCCCTGAGCTACTCCCGCGCGATACACCGGCCGGAGAACCTCCGACCTACTCTGCGACGCCCGTGCGTCGGTTGGAGTGGTGTTGCGAGAGAAGGGACTTGAACCCTTACACCCGAAGGTACCAGATCCTAAATCTGGCGTGTCTACCAATTCCACCACTCTCGCCCGTATCCTATACGAGGACGCGTAGTGCGTCAATAATTGGCATGCCGCTCCGGCGGCGTGCCGGGCGCTCCGGCGGCGTGCCGGCCGCTGCGACGGCGTGCCGTAGGTGAGCCGTAGAGGGATCGAACCTCTGACCCGCAGATTAAGAGTCTGCTGCTCTACCAGCTGAGCTAACGGCCCACGGTTTTCATACGCCCGGCAGGATTCGAACCTGCGACCTGCGGATTCGAAGTCCGACGCTCTATCCAGCTGAGCTACGGGCGCACGTCTCGGTGCCCTTCGTGAGGGCACTACGTATGTCAAACAACTGCGGATAGAGCGTACCAGAAAAGCCTGAGCGTTTCCAGAACCCGCAGCTCGAGGGTGGATGACGGGACTCGAACCCGCAACAACCAGAACCACAATCTGGTGCTCTACCATTGAACTACATCCACCGCGCTCGTGAGCACGAAGGATGCCCACTCCGGGCAGTTTTGTCAATACAGACGTTCCTGTCGATGCCCGCGGTAACTTACTACGAACCTGCGGCCGCCGTCAAACCTCCAGATACGCGACTGTAGTAGGCCAGTCGATCTCCCCGTCACCCAGCGCCGTACACAGCACGGACACGAGCGTCTCGCGCTCCGCCGCCGATAGCTCGGCGGCAAGGTAGGCCGCGTAGGAGTGCGGCTCGGGGGCGGCGCCCGCGCCCACAGCGCCAGCGGCGCCCGGCGCACCCGCAGCGCCGCGGCCGAAGACCCAGGCCCGCAGATCGCCCTCCGCGATCCGACGTCGGTCGGCGTACTCCTGCGTCTCCACCTTGGCGCCGGCGAGCCCGGCCTCGCGGGCGAGCTCGGCGAGGTCCTCGGGCTCCCAGGCAAAGAGGGGGCTTTCGGGGTCGGCGAAAAGCCGGGCTTCAGCCCGCTCCACGGCCTCTTGCAGCGCGCCGGGAGCATCGGCTTTCGCCGCGAGCGCCGAGAGACGCGGAAAGGCGGCCGGGACGCTTTCGGCAAGCATGAGCCGCCCGCCCGGTGCGAGGCGTCCCGCGAGGAGGCTGAGCAGCTCGCCTCGGTCTGCGCGGCGCCCGAGGAGGTTCCGCCCGATGATGCGGTCGAAGGACGACGGCCATTCGGCTGCAGCACCTCCGGCTGCAGCCCCGCGGGCCGCGGTGGAGGCTGCAGCCCCGGCGGCCGCGGTGGAGCCGGCAGCCCCAGGGGCCGCGGTGTGGGCGCCGAGCACCGCCGCGATGTCGGTATCCGCTATCTGCGGGCGCTCGAGCTCGGAGAGCTCGGCGGCCTGCCCCCGGGCAGCCTCGAGTGCACGCGGGGAGGAGACGACGGCGAAGACCCCGCCCTCGGGCGTGCGACGCACCGCCTCCCACACGAGCGGCAGGGGCGAGGCACCGGCGACGAGCACGGTGTCGTGGCGGGCGAGGCCGGCCGTGAGCCGATCCCGGGCCTCGGCAAGCAGGCGGCCCCGGGCCTCGGCAAGCCGCGCAATCCACCGCTCCCGCGCACGGCCGGTCGGCGTGAAGGTGAGCACATCGTCATCCTCGCCGTCGGCGGTCATCAGAGACAGCTGTATGTCGCGGCGTCGCTGTACCTCCACCTGCACATCACCCTCCCATCCCTGATCGGATGGCCGGTAGAGCACGCGGTCGCGAAGCGCGCCGGGCAGGTAGTTCTGCGCCACCCAGTGGTCCCGGTAGGCGTGGGGATAGAGGTAGCCTTCACCATGCCCGAAGCCCTTCGCGTCCCGGCTCGCATCGCGCAGATGCTTCGGCACCTCCGCCTGACGCTCCTCCTGCACGGCGCTGAGGGCGTCAAAGAAGCCCATGGTGGAGTTCGATTTCGGGCAGTTCGCCAGATAGAGAGCCGCATGCGCCAGGTGGAACTGCCCCTCGGGCATGCCGACGCGGTCGAAGGCCCGCGCCGCCGCCTCCACAATGACGAGGGCCTGGGGATCGGCAAGGCCGACGTCCTCACTTGCGAGGATGAGCATACGGCGGAAGATGTAGTGGGGGTCCTCGCCGCCGGCGATCATGCGGCCCATCCAGTAGAGGCCGGCGTCGGGATCGGAGCCGCGGAGGGACTTGATGAAGGCGCTGATGGTGTCGAAGTGATAGTCGCCTTCCTTGTCGTAGAGCACGGCCTTGCGCTGTATGCTGTCCTCGGCGACTTCCCGTGTGACATGGATCCTGGTGCCCGGCGGGGGAGGGAACTCATCGGGCGTCGTCTCCACCGCAAGCTGCAGGGCATTGAGAAGTGACCGCGCGTCGCCGTCGGCCACGCTCACCAGATGCTCCTGAGCGTCCTCGTCGATCTCCAC
>JAWLDL010000158.1:0-2395 GCA_041686675.1 Spirochaetia bacterium
TCGGTGGGATCGCTCGTTGCCTTCTCCGGCGCACTCGCGGCGGGCTTCATGGTGCGGATGGGAATGCCGCTTGCCCCGGCACTGGCACTGGCCGTCGCTGCCGGTGCCGCCCTCGGCTTCGTGAACGGCTTCTTCATTGTAAAGGGCGGCCTGCAACCCTTCGTGGCGACCCTCGCCATGATGGCGATCGCGCGTGGACTGACGCTCATCTACACTCAGGGACAACCCATCTCCGGGATGGGGGACAGCTTCACCGCCCTCGGCTCGAACTGGGGGCCGATCCCGGTCTCCGCCGTCATATTCGTGGTCATCTTCATAGTGAGCCACATCGTGCTGCAGCGTACGCCCTACGGTGCGTACATCTACGCGGTCGGCGGAAACGAAGAGACGGCGCGGCTGGCCGGCATCAACGTTCAGCTCGTCAAGCTTTCCTCCTATGTGGTCAGCGGCTCTCTGGCGGCCGTCGGCGGCATAGTTTTGGCCGCGCGCCTGTGGAGCGCCCAGCCGCAGGCGGCAAGCGGGCTGGAGCTGCAGGCCATCGCCGCTACGGTGCTCGGCGGCGCGTCGCTCATGGGCGGCGCCGGAACGACCGTAGGTACCTTTGCCGGTGCCCTCATCATGGGTGTGCTCGCGAACGGCCTGAACCTCATCGGCGTATCCTCCTACATACAGCAGGTCATAACCGGCGCCATATTCATACTGGCGGTCATGCTCGACATGTGGACCAAGCGGAAAGAGCGGGCGACTGCTTGAATCGGTGGCGGTCAAGGCGCCCGCTGCGCCACCAGCGTCGCCCCGCCCACTAGCGCACCGTAGAGTAGCAGGACTCCGGCCATTGGGAGGAGTCCCAGATCGCCGAGACCCGCGATGTGTAGCCCGCCGACACCGAAGCCGCCGGTGATGGCTCCGGTCAGGCCCGGCACCCAGCGCGGATGCGCCAGCCGCCCAATCAGCGCCCCCAGTCCGAGGCCCAGCAGCCCCAGCACTCCCCTCGACAACGGGAAAACACAACGCTTCGAGTTCTTGCTCTATATACTGATCACGTTCGCTGTCTCCTGGATTCTGTGGATCCCGCTGCTCGTTCCGTCCCTTATCGACCTGATGCCGCTGGGCGGCGTTGGGTTGAGGGACGATATGGAGTGTTCATCGGAGGTACGGTTGTCGGTCTCTTCTGGGTCCTCTGGCATCTTCCGCTGTTCCTCTCGAGTACCCTGCGCTTCGAGTCAATAAGCCCGATTGTATTTGGCTTCCAGACTGTTGGCATTTCCGTGCTGCTCGCCTGGCTCTACCAGCGCAGCGGCATCTGCGACTCTTCAACAAGCTCAACTAATGCCGTGCCATCCTCGGTCATCGTGGTGTCCTGCTCATGCCGTTGGATTTGGTCATTCAACAGCATAGTGGAGACCCAGGGCGGACGGGGCGGGGATCCGGCGACGGTGGAGGAGAATCCAGTCATCGGACAAAGGGAGGCGGCGATCGATAGTACCGATGCTCGTACTCTCTCCGCGTGCAGGGAACGAAGACTTCAAGAAAGTCAAGTTCGTCTCCCTCGCTGGAGAAGGCTATTCCTTGGCTCGCGTAAAGCAAGAGCCCGGCCCGCTTACCCGCGCGGGACGGCAAGCGAACGAAATCGTCTCCCATTTTTGAGCAAAGAGCGGACCTTGTAACGCCATGGAGGCCGTTGTGATCGACCCGTACGAGGCGCACTTCGTCGTCCTCTACGTAGAGGACGAAGGGGAACGCGTCCGTAGATTCCAGCGAGATAACGTCCTGCATCCGGCCGTATTGGTCTCCCGCTACCTCTTGAACGTCTCCTCCGAGGACATTCCGTGCATCCTCCAGAGTCAGACCCAGAAAGGCGCGGGCGCTGTCGATCAAACCCGCCGCAGCGGCATCTTCGGGCATCCTGCTCTCCTGTTTCTCCGGGCCATCATACAAGAGATCGGTATGGCGCAGCAGCCCCCGCATCAGCCGTACGTCCGCCGTACACGGGTTCAGCACGAGCGGGAGGGCTATCCTTTTCCTTACGTATTACGCCGTGCCGTCATCTGGTTAGGCCACCCCCGACGACCCGCGACACCCGCTCGAGAAACGGTTCGGCGAGTAGCTGCACGAGTCGGTACCCGTGGCTATCCTCCTCTGCAAGAAGGAGCAGTATCCATCCCTGCAGGATCCCGTGTACCCTTACGTGTAGAACAAGGAGCTATTCACTATGGACACAGACAAAGTTGGCAAGCCGTTTGTCGTCGACATTGAAGGACTCACGACAAAGAACAAGAACTTTCGGACGGCAGAATGGACCGGCGAGTTTCTGCAGATGACAACGATGGCCATTCCCGTCGGTGGCGAGGTAGGACTCGAGATCCACGTAGACACCGATCAGTTCCTCAGAATC
>JAWLDL010000158.1:2405-5778 GCA_041686675.1 Spirochaetia bacterium
ACAGTTTCGACTTCGAGCAGGAAGCCGAGGGCGACGACGCCATCTTCGTACCGTCCGGGTACTGGCACAACATCCTGAATATTGGAGACCAGCCGCTCAAGCTGTACTCCATCTATGCGCCTCCTCATCATCCTGTCGGCACCGTCCACGAGACCTATGAGATCGCGATGGCTGCCGAGGAAGACGAGGATCACTAGGTCCGGTAGCGCTCTGCAGCGCGGACGTGGGTACGCCGCACTGAAGTAAATGAAAAAAACCTTTCCACGGGACCTCCAGTACGCCAAGTTCTCAGCCTACGGGTTCCTGAAGAACCTCCGGTTCTTCGAACCGTTCATGATTCTGTTTCTCCTGGGACAGGGTCTCTCCTATCTTCAGGTCGGGACACTCTACGCGGCGCGCGAGGTCCTGGTCAACGTGATGGAGATTCCGAGTGGTGCAGTTGCCGACGGCCTGGGACGGCGACGCACCATGGTTGCATCGTTTCTCGGATATCTCGTTTCCTTCGCTCTGTTCTGGCTGGGATCCAGTATGGAGCTCTTCCTCGGGGCTATCGTCTTTTTCTCTCTCGGCGAGGCATTCCGCACGGGCACCCACAAGGCGATGATCTTTGCGTACCTGCGGATGAACAATCTGCAGGAGTACGGAAACGACTACTACGGTCACACGCGCTCGTGGTCGCAGGTCGGCTCAGCGACCTCGGCCATCATTGCCGCGGCAATCGTGTTCGTATCCCGAAACTATCGCGCCGTGTTCCTCTTCTCGATGATCCCCTACGTCCTCGATCTCCTCCTGATGCTCAGCTACCCCCGGGAGCTCGACGGGTCCGTCCAGAAGATCACCCTCCGTTCGATCGGCGAGAACTTTCGTGAGGTCGGCAGAGGATTAGTGGAAACGGTGCGACGGCCCGGCGCCGCGCGCGCGGTCTTGAGCGCGTCATCCTTTGGAGGGTTCTACAAGGGTGGCAAGGACTACCTGCAGCCGATGATATCGGCCCTGGCGCTTTCTCTTCCCGTCGCCGGCGCACTTTCTGCTCAGCGCCGGGAGGCGCTACTGATCGGAGCCGTGTATACGGTGATCTATGTCCTCACCTCCCTGGCGTCCCGCCACTCAGCAGCCGTTGCCGGACGATTCTCGAGCCCGGAAAAGGCGCTCAATCAGCTGCTCCTGCTCGGACTCGTGCTCGGCCTTGCCGTCGGACTTACCCGGTGGTACGGCCTCACCTTCGTACCGGTGGTTCTGTTCCTGACGATCTATGCCCTGCAGAATCTCCGACAACCGGTGGGCGTCTCCGTCGTGGCCGATCGGATTCCCGAGGAGGTCCTCTCTACGGTGCTTTCGGCTCAGTCGCAGCTGCAGAGTCTGTTTGCAGCCGTCGTGGCGCTCATCGTGGGTGCGACTGTCGACTATGTGGGCGGGAATGTCGGCGTGGGACTTGCGCTGTCGGCCGGACTCGGCGTGATCCTGTTTCCGCTTCTGCGGCTTGCTCCACCACCCACCCCAGAATCGCAGCGGTCGACACGGTAAGTACCAGTCGAAGCAGCGTGAACTCGAGGCCCATGAACCGCAGCTCCACCATCTCCTGCGGTAGCTTCACGGAAGCCCAGGCGGTCAGAAACACGATCATCTTTACCCCGAGCTCCCGCACCTCGATCGGGAAGGTGACCGTGCCGATCATCGTCAGGCTCATGATGAAGGCGGCCGCTGCGCCGACGCCGGCGCCGCTTTCCAGAAGCGAGGCGGCAAGCGGAAACGAAATGAGCGCCGGTATGTGCATGACCGCTCCCAGCCCGGTTGCGATGAGTATGCCGCTGAGGCCGGACTCCGCCCCGATGAGCGCGAGGGCGTTGATGATGACAGCTGTGACACTCATCCCTCGGTCCCCTCCGCGGTTTCCGGGGATTTGCGCCGCAGTTTGCGACCGAGGTCGTCTACGGCGGAGTAGAACACGGGGATCACGATCATCGTCAGGAACGTCGCCGCGGTCATGCCGCCGATGACGGCAACCGCAAGCGGCGAGAACCGCTCCGCGCCCAGTGCCCACTCCATGGCGAGCGGGATCATTCCCACGATCGTGGAGAGTGAGGTCATCATGATGGGCCGAAAGCGTGCCGAGACCGATTCAGTGACCGCCGTGCGCAGATCGTGGCCCGCGGCCTGATACTGCTGTATGAAGTCGATGAGGATGATGGAGTTGTTCACCACGATGCCGATGAGCAGGATCATCCCGACAAGTACCGGCATAGACACCGGCATACCGGCGATCCACAGTGCTGCCGACACGCCGATCAGACTCAGAGGCACGGCCACGAGCACCGTGATCGGATGGGCGAAGGATCGGAACTGCGCGACGAGCAGCAGATACACCGCCAGGAAGGCGATTGCCAGCGCGCCGGCGAGCCGGCTTCTCGATTCGGCCATGTCCTTTTCCTCACCCTCCATCGATATTTCGTAGCCCTCGGGCAGCTCGATCTGTGACACGGCGGCTTCGACGTCCGCAGTGACGAAGGAAAGCGGGCGAGCCTCATGCAAGGCCAGAATGTCGAGTGTCGGCTCGAGGTTTTCTCGAGTCACCAGCCCCTGCACGGTTACCTCGGTGCCGTCGGCTACGGTGCGCACCGGTACCGTTCTGCCGGCCGTTCCGGAGAACGCACGCACCGCATACGCGTCTTCGGGGTCCTCTCTGTAGCTTTCCGCGTATCGCACGCGGATAGGCGTATCTTCGTCTCCAGTGCCTCGATATACACCGGCAAGGGCGCCGTCGAGGGACTGCACCATTTCCCGGGACACGGCACTGGGGCTCAAGCCCAGCTCACGCGCCCGTTCTGCGTCCACGGTGAGCGTGACGGTCTGCTGATCGCGGCGCCAGCTGCGGTAGGTGTTGACGGTTCCGGGGACGGAGGCAACGGTGTCCCGCACTTCGTCGCCAAGCTTGTCCAGGACGAGGGGGTCCTCGCCCCGCAGCCTGACCACGATCGAGGAGGCGGTGGTGGCCACGGCGGTGCTTCCCGACTCGCGGATAACAAGGTTCTCGATACCGGGGACCTCCGCGAGGCGGTCACGCAAGCGCGCCTGAATGTCCCATATGCTGTCCTCCCGCTCCGTGCGAGGCGTCCAGGTGATCGTTATGTAGCCCTGCGTGGGCCCCTGGACACCGCCGCCGCCAAAGGAGTGCATGCCCGGCTCGAAGCCGATCTGTGTTGACACCTGTTCGAGAGCCTCCTCACGGCGGATGACTTCTTCGACGTCTGCTATGACCCCCTCGGTTTCTTCCAGAGAGGAGCCCGACGGCGTTTCCACCGTTATGAACGTGGTGCCTGAGTCCATCTTGGGAAGAAGCTCCATACCGAGTGAAAGGAGGGTTACCGCCCCGAGC
>JAWLDL010000159.1:0-5766 GCA_041686675.1 Spirochaetia bacterium
CCGGCAACCCGCTCGGCCTCCCGGTAGACGAGAACCGATTCCACGCGCGCAACGCCGGGCTCGGCGGGCCCGAGCAGGCGCACCTCCACCTCACGAAGCGCGCCGCCGCCCGCCGCACCGGGTTGCGACGCCTCCGGCACCTCTCCTCCATCGTCCCCGTCGGGGTCGGAGTCGCCCGATCGAAGCGGCACGGTGAAAGAATCCCCGCCGACGATAACCCGGAGGCCACCCTCCTCACGACGCAGCCGGAAGCGCAGCGGCGAGCCCGGAGAGACGCGCTGTGAGGCAACCGCTCGCCCGTCGAAGGCTCCTGTCGAGTCAAGAGAGAACAGCGCTCCGTCCTCGCCGGCAACCTGAACGGTCAGCGGGCGGTCGCCTGCCACATTCGCCAATTCGATCTCGGCAACCAGCGCGTCACCGTCGAGGGCCAGCGGCGGTAGCGTGAGGCGTCCTCCCTCGCCGAGGATGAGAACGCCCTGCTCGCTACGCACACGCCCGCGCGCGGTAGTGTCGTCGGGAAGGTCCCCGGAGTCGAAGCCCTCGGCGTAGACGAGGGTGGAGCCGAGCTCACGGCGGCGCGCATCCCGGTACATGTCGCTGTAGACCGCCGGCTCGCCGGCGCCATCACGGAAGTAGACCCCGAACTCGTCGATGATGCCCACGAAACCGTCCGCGCCGCCGAGGCGCGTCGAGCCGGACCGGCGGTTCCACTCGGCGTCGGGCTCGGGAGCCGGAAATACCAGTGAGAGGCGCGACTCGGACACGTAGCGACCGTTCACGTACCAGCGCACACGCGTAGCCTGCCGACCGGGAATCACGGCGATGCTGAGGTCCACCGGCTCACCGACGGCGAACAACGGCTCCCGCGGTGAGCTCGCCGAGACGGCGTCACCGCGGCCGAGCTCGAGTGTCGGCATGCCGTTCTCATCAACCCGCAACACGAGTGAGAAACCGGAGTCGGAAGCCTCCATCGTGAGAATGCGCACGCCTTTCGCCAGTTCATCCGCGCGCAGACGAAGGTTGAGAGAGAACGGCGAAAGGGCATCGCCGCGGAAGGGCACGATGAGCCCGGAGACTTCGAATCCCGAGTCGCCGTCGAGCTCATAGCCGAAAAGGCGGTCGGAGACACGAAGCTTTGCACGGCCGATCGGCTCGGCCTCGATCGGGCGCCCGCCCGTCACCTCACCGCCGACACCGCTGTCCTCTGTCGACCCGTCAAAGTGATAGAGGGCGAAGTAGGATTCCGGTGGACCCAGTGCACGATTCGCGGAGTCACCTGCTGTGCGCACGAAGAGCCGCGTCTGCTGCGTGACCGGCGCAGGTCCGGTGTAGTCGGCCGGCGGACGGCCATGGGGAAAGAGATCGAGTCTCAGGGAATAGGCACCGCTCGATGCCGGCCCCTGCAGCGTGACCTGATCGGCCCCGTCGGAGAGGTATCCCTCGTGGATGACCTCCTCCTCGAGCCGCCACCGCAGCCAGGCACGCACCCCCTCGGGGGCGCTCACCGAGGCCTGGACAAGGCCGCTTCGCTCCGGCGCAAGGGACGGAGGATAGATTGCGATGCCGGAGATGGCGTAGGCGTCGGGGTCGGGAACCACGAAGAGGGTGCGTTCCTGAGAGGCGAGGATTCTGCCGCCCCGGTAGGCGCTGAGAGAGATAATGTAGCCCCCAGGCTCCAGATCCGGGAGCACGACAGGTGGTATCTCACCGGTATCGAGAGGCTCTCCCTCTATGCGGTTGGTGGCTACACTCGCCCCCGCGATGTCGGTGATCACGACATCGACATGGTCGAGGGGCTCGGGGGCCGAACCGTCGGGAGCACTCTGCGAAATGGAGACGGGCACCGCCGCACTCGGGGCAAGGAGGGCCCCGTCACGTACCGTCTGAATGTCGACGCGCTCGTCTTCAGAGAGCTCGGGCGTGAGCAATGAGCTCTCGCCGCAGGCGGCAAGGAGAACGGTGAGGGCGGCGAGGACGAAGAGGCGTGACATCATGCTTCCATTGGATAAGATAGCACCCTCGAGCGGCCCTCACCAAAGCAATTCCGCGATATTCGGCTGTCTTTCAGACGTCTCTCAGACGTCCGCGCCCCACAGGCGTATGAGGTTCAGAATCGTCTTCGCCGAGCGCACCATCGCCGGCAGGGCCACCCACTCGTGCCGCCCGTGCATGTTCTGCGCGCCGGTGAAGATATTCGGCGTCGGGATGCCCATCTGCGTCAGACGGGACCCGTCCGTACCGCCGCGAATGATCTCGAGCTTCGGCTCCATGCCCGTCTCCGCGATGGCCTCCTTCGCGTGCGAAACGGTGCGGGGATGATCCTGCAGTATGTCGCGCATGTTTCGGTACTGCTCCGTCGCCTCGACGCGCACCGACCCGCCGGGAAAGCCTGCTTCCACTGCGCGGGCAATGGCATGAAGGGCCTCGATACGACGCTCCACTTCCTTCATCTCGAAGTCGCGGATGAGCAGATCGACGTATGCGCTTCCCATATCTCCGGAGCTCTCGAGGGGACAGTAGAAGCCGTAGCGCCCGTCGGTCGCTTCCGGCGTTTCCGAACGCGGAAGCATGGCGAGGAACTCGCCGGCCATGGTGACCGCGTTCACCAGCTTGCCGCGGGCACGCCCCGGGTGAATGACCCGTCCGGTGAACTCCACGTGCGCGAGGTAGGCGCTGAAGCACTCGGCCTCCACCGTGCCCTCATCTCCCCCGTCGATGGTGTAGCAGTACCGGGCGCGGAGCTTCTCCTGCGGGAAGTGGTCCATACCGCGGCCGATCTCTTCGTCGGGCGTGAAGATGATCTCCACCGGCCCGTGCGGGAACTCCGGATGATCGCGCAGCCAGGCCACAGCCGTCATGATCTCGGCAATGCCTGCCTTGTCGTCGGCGCCGAGCAGCGTCGAGCCGTCGGAGGTGATGATGGTCTCTCCGCGGTACTCGAGCAGTCCGGGGTAGTCGTCGGGGTCGAGCACCACATCCTCCGCGAGCCGCAGCCGCCCGCCGTCGTAGGAACGGTGCAGCTGGGGCCGCACGTTCTCGCCGCTCGAATCCGGCGAGGTGTCGACGTGAGACATGAAGCCGATGGGCGTCGCCTGCTCGAGGTCCTGTGAGCTTGCAGGCAGGCGGGCAACGAGATAGCCCTTCTCGTCGAGATCCACCTCATCGACGCCGAGCGCGGCAAGCTCTTCGGCCAGCATCCGGGCCAGGTCGAGCTGCCGGCTGGTCGAGGGCACCTCCTGCGAGTGACGGTCCGAGGTGGTGAACACCTTTACGTAGCGGGTGAACCGGGCGAGGAGCTCATCCTCGAACCAGGCGCGATCGCGTTCCATCGTTTGTACGAAGGCGGAGACTCTGTCTTTTGATGTGGCCATGGCGCAGATCATACGTCACCGCCCCCCGCAGCTGCAACGGCCGCAGCTGCAACGCCTGCGGCTCAGAGATCCACGAGGCCGAGACGGGCGGCGTAGAGGACGAGATCGATCTGACTGTGGAGGGAGAGCTTGCGCATGATGTTGGAGCGGTGATTCTCCACGGTGCGATGGCTTATCGCGAGAACCGTCCCGATCGTGTGAGTGGTATATCCACGGGCGACGAGCTCGAACACCTCGCGCTCGCGCGGGGTAAGCTCCTGCAACGCTGAGCTGAAGACCGGCTTCTGAGAGGTAGCGCGGGCTTCGGACAGCCCCCTCGCGGCGCCCCCGACGGGGTCTCGCACGCAGATGAAGAGCTCCCCGTTGAGCACCGCACGCACCCCGTATCGCACGGTGTCGGAATTGACGTTCTTCGTGGCGAAGCCGCTTATGCCGCTTCGCAGCAGCGTGAACAGGGTACCGATGGCAAAGCCGGCGGTATGAATGAACACCCGAGCCGACGGGACCTCCTCGCGAATCCAGGACACCAGATGCTGCCCGGGAAGCGAGACCGCCTCCAGATCGGCCATCACCAGGTCCGGACCGTGGTTCGCAAGCACTCCGTCGCCCAGTCCGTCGTCGCCGATCTCACCGACGACGCTTACGCCGGGCTCCTGCTCGAGGATGGAACGTAGTCCTACACGATAGGCGGGTTGGGGATCAAGTATGACGATGCGATGTTCCGACATAGCCCCTACCTCAAATATTATACAGTCTGGTGCCGAATCGCGATATCGTCTGTATTGCGCATGAGCTTTTACTCATTATACCGTGAAAAACTCACATAAGTACCGGCGTGCGTCGCGACCGGGGGACCGGGCGGCAGAGCCGGGCGGGTTTGCCCCGGCGAAGGCTTTTATCTATACTCTCCTACCATATGCCGATACCCACATATCCGGATTCCGCTCCGATTGCGCTCGACATGCACCCGGAGCTCCACCCCGCGCTGTCGGTCATAGAGGACGGCATCTCGGAGTTCACCTTTGCAAACCTCTACCTCTTCCGAAAGAGCTACGATTATCACCTCTCGCGAATCGGCGATCTCCTCGTGGTCTCCGGCGCAAAGGACGGCAAGCGGTTCTTCATGATGCCCTGTGGCCTGCCCGACGACAACGGCGTTCTCGAGTCGCTACTCAGCGCCCACGACTACATCAAGGGTCTCGCCGAGCGCCACGCGGACGCCAACCGCGTGCGGCTCGAACGGATGGGATGGCACCCGGTCGAGGACCGGGATAACTTCGATTATCTCTACCTCAGAAGCGATCTTGCGGCACTCCAGGGGCGGAAGTATCACAAGAAGCGCAACCTCGTGAACGCGTTCATCAACAACTACACCTACGATGAGTCTCCTCTCACACCGCAGAACATCGGCGAGGCCTTTGAGGTGCTCGACCAGTGGCGCGAGGAGCGCACCGAGAAGGATGATGACTACGAGGCCGCGCGTGAAGCCCTCGAGCTCGTCGACCGCCTCGGCCTCCACGGCTACATCGTGCACGTCGACGGCACGCCCGCCGCCTACACCCTCGGCGAGGCGCTCATGAAAGGCAGAAGCTTTGCCGTTCACTTCGAGAAGGCCGTCGGCGACTACAAGGGAATCTACCAGTTCATAAACCGCGCCTTTGCCTCGGTGCTTCCCCGCCATTACCACTACATAAACCGCGAACAGGATCTCGGGGACGAGGGCCTGCGACAGGCGAAGATGACCTATCGACCCTTCGGCTTCGTCAAAAAGTACAAAGTTGTTCCGCTGGAGAACTGATCTTACACAAATGTAGGATCATGTCGCTAATCCTACACACGCGTAGTTTTCTGGACGATTCTCGCTTGGCCTCCAGCTCGGGGTCTCGGCGCACGTTGTTGTTATTCCTTTCAAGGTAACGCATTACACATTTTCCCAGCGAACCCGGTCGCCTGGCACGATACTTGTAATCTATCCGGCAACGCACGGTGTACTGAAACCGAACACATTTTACGTAAGGAGTGACAAATGACCGGCATGAACACACCCAAAGACGTACTCGCCCTCATGGAGAAAGAGAAGGTCGAGATCGTCGATCTCCGTTTCATGGACTTCCCGGGCCTCTGGCAGCATTTTTCCGTCCCCGCGAGCGAAATCGACGAGGACGCGTTCACCGACGGCCTCGGGTTCGACGGCTCGAGCATTCGCGGCTGGCAGGCCATAAACGAATCCGACATGCTCGTGAAGCCCGTTCCCACGAGCGCGTTCATCGATCCCTTCACCCAGCACAAGACCCTCGTGCTCATCTGCAACATAGCGGATCCCCTCACCGGCGAGGATTACACGCGCGACCCGCGCAACATCGCCCGCAAGGCCGAAAAGTACATCACCTCCAGC
>JAWLDL010000160.1:0-5762 GCA_041686675.1 Spirochaetia bacterium
CCTTGTCTACCAAAGCTTCTCCTTGAGCGGTATCTTACAGCCGCTTTTGGGTCCAGCCGGCGTCTACACCGTCTCGTTGGGATTCGGGTTCTGAGCGGGACGGTTGACCAGATGTAGATTGCAGAGGACCAGGGTGGCGCTGCAGCAAGCCTGCTCCTTCAGGCAGACCCGAAGCCGAAGAGAGAAGCCGGCGACCTGAGATCGAGGCCGCCGGCGAGTGGCTGCAGGTTCGCCGGCCTCCGCCGACTATTGGACGGTCACCAGAGCTTCACCAGGGGCGGTCCAGCTAAGGGTAAACTGGTTACCTTCCCACATACTACTTACCGCAATGGCCGCAAGGTTTGGCGTGTATCCGGATCCATCGGCCGTGGTATCCACCTGCGCGACGAAGCTGAGAGTGGTCGAGCCGTCGGCGTTCTCGGTGACCTCAAAGTCGGGATCGTTGAGGGCACTATAGATCCTCGGGGGCTGGTCACTATCAGTGTTTCCTGCCATCACCACAACAAGCGGATTCGATTCTCCTTCGCTGCCGAGAAACCCTTCGAAAAGGTGCATGGATTCGAGAACATCGAAGGTAACTCCAACCGTGACGGGAATCTCCTCCATCAGGTCCTCGGCTTCCCAGTTTATCCCGGCCAGCCCGAAGTAGTGCACGTAGGGTTCGTCGTTGACTTCTTCCCGGAATATGATCTGCGTCTCTTCGTCTCCGCTCGGAAGCGAGGCGAACGTTGCGGGGTCCGGCTCCTGCGAAATGGGCAGCGCGTTCTCGTAGAAAGGATCGGGGCGCTGCCGCGTGAGATAATCGAGGCGGACGTCAAAGTCCTGTTCTGCAACGCTGCCGTAGCGGTTAAGCAGGACGACCCCCATATAAGCCGTCATACTACCGGCTGAGCCCAACTCGCCCATGAACCCGCCGCGGGTTCCCCCCTGGCCGCCGGCCGCGGAGGGAAACATCCCCCAGCTCCAGGGCGGTGGTTCCATCATACCTTCGACGACTGCCCCGTCCCCTTCATAGAGCAACATGACCGCATCGGCGTCGCCGTGGGGGTCTACGAGGATGCGTGCGTAGCGGTCGTCCGCACCGGTCATATTGAGCTCGAACCAGGATTCTCCACCGATGTCCGTGAGAACGAGGTCCTGCTCCTCTCCTTCAGGACCAAACTCGTAGGGGGTTTGCACAATGCCGACATCAGCATGGGTGGCCCCGTCTGCATCCATGGCGAGCGGACTCACCGGTGTGGCAAGGATGTGGACCTCGGTGCTCTCGCCGACATCTACCGTGAATGATTCGGAGATCCCTGACACGATCGGGTCCGATCCGACTCTGCTGTTGTAGACGGAGGCCTCGATCTGGTATTCGGACCCTGCCTCTTCGATCGGGACGAATACCTCCAAAAGCGCACCCTGGCTCGGGTCCGACAAGCCGTCCTCGTCCGTGACGGAGACGGTATCTATGAATGTCCCCCCCTTATAGACATCGAGATTGACACCGGTGGCGAAAATGAGCGCTTGCGTGCCAATCCCGCCAGTGTCGGTGGACGTTGGCTCATAGGTAGCGTTCAACGCCGACAGTAATACATTCGAGACGGCCGGCACCGTTACGTTGGCCCCGGTCAATGCCGTGTCCGAGGAATCCTCCGGAGCGTTGGCTTCTTTGTCGGTGCCCGTCCCCAGGCCCGTGTCACACGCGGCGAGAAGAACCCCAACGCAGAGCGCAATAACAGCCCATCGCAATACTGATTTCATCCCTTCCATCCTCCTCTCCTACTGGATGATGATAACAGCTCCCTGTGAGTCGCTGACGACGATGTTCTCATGGTGGACCTCCGACTCGAATCCGTCGTCGTCCACGACTTTCAGAGCGACGGTCGTGTCTTCGTCCTCTTCATTCGGTGTTTGAAACACGTGGGTGACGAGGGCATCGGTCGTTTGCGTTGTCGCAGAAAAAGCTCCGTCGAAGTCGAAGTCCCATAGGTACTCCGCGACGTATCCGAGGTCGTCACCATCGGTCGAGGCTCCTGCGTCGAACTCCGTTTCCGTGCCGACCGTGGTCTCCGCCGGGCACGAAAACGCAGCGATGGGACGCTCCCGGATGCGCGTAACGGATTCGTCGGTGTCAAGAATGTTTCCGCTGACGTCAACCACCTCGAGGGTAACGACATAGGCTGCGGGCCCGTCGCCGGAGTGGTCCCCGGGATACGTGTAAGCGGCGGGGCTGAGTTCGGTGTCGCGTTCGATCGGCCCGGAACCGTCGCCGGGATACCAGCGAAAGAAATCTATCTCGTCTTGGGGATCAACTGTCCCACCGGCGTCGAAGATGACCTCCGGACTCTCGCAGAGCTCCGCATACGGACCGCCCGCATCGGCTGAAACGAGCGGGCCCGGTTCTCCGTCGTCCGAATCCGAAGAGGAACCGCCACCTCCGCCGCCTGCGCCTGCCGGAGAACAGCCCCACAGTACTACGCCGCCGGCGAATACGGCGCACAACACCGCCACTTGGAGCGTGACTCGTCGTCTCATGGCGTCACCCCTTGGCCAACTGCAATCGATGGACCGGCGTCAATCGGCGCGGTCAGGGCATCGTCCCAGTAGCATTGTGGAGCCAGTCTTACGGGCGGGCAATGAGAAAACGGCTGACCGCGATAGGCGTAGGTCGCGCCGCCGTCGGCCTGCAGACTATGGTGCTATTCCTCACCGATGATCCCGAGACGAACGGCGTACCGGTATAGGTGTATCGGATCGCATATCCCCAGTTTTCGGCAAAGGCGGGTGTGGTGAGTCGCGACGGTCTTGCTGCTGATACCGAGGCGATAGGCAATTTCTTTGTTGCTCAAGCCGGTTGCCACTAGGCGGAACACCTCTCGTTCCCGTGCGGAGAGCTGCTGGTAGCAGGGGTCGGGGGTGTGGAACACCTCCACAGGCGCCGCGGTGAAGAGTTGGAGAAGCTCCCGGGCGGCCAAGGGACACAGGAAGCAATCCCCCGCCATGGCGGCGCGCAGAGCCTGCAACAGGTGTGCCGCGGGCCCATGTTCGCTCAAGAAGCTGCGGACCCCGAGCACCGCAGCCGCTCTGAGGGACGAAATCGAGGTCCTGTTAAACAGAACGACGATCGGAACACCCGGCAGAGACGATCTGAGCAGGTCGATTGCAGCGGCGGGGTCCACCCCTTCTGCAGAATGGTCGACGAGGCACACGTCAGGGGGCTCGACTGCTTCGGCCGTCCCTCGTACGAGCAGTCCGGCGAGATCACCCTCTGCGGAAATTGCAGACCAGCCTTCGGCCTCTATGAGCGCGCGTATGCCCTCGAAGAGCATCGGGCGATCATGAATGACGAGAACCATTGCAGCCGTGTCCACCAGGCACCCATCCATTATCGACTGATAATAATAATCCATCGGGGGGACGGGTGCAAACGCATGCACGCTGCGACAGAGATTCCTTGTTGTGCTGCGGAGTGAAGATGGTCTGATAACTGAAGAAGTCTTGAGAGTCGACTGAGTGGCCCAAACGCGGCCAGTTCTTTTCCTCCGCAACGGCCTTGAACGCCGTTTCCCTGAGTAGCGCAGTCGGGGATCACCTGTTCCTGTGGCCGAGCTATGGATTCGACTTTGTCTACCAAAGCTTCTCCTTGAGCGGTATCTTACAGCCGCTTTTGGGTCCAGCCGGCGTCTACACCGTCACGTTGGGATTCGGGTTCTGAGCGGGTCGGTTGACCAGATGTAGATTGCAGAGGGGTGCACTCGATCGGATATCATAGTTTGCTAGGGGCATCCGCGAGCGGGCCCGTTTTGGGCTTCAACCTCAATAAAAATAGTGAATAGACCCATTAACAGGAACGCGATAATCGGCGACAATATCCTACAGGAGAACGAGAAATGCTGAAGAAACTTGCACTGATGTTGACAGTGGTTGTCGTGTTTGTAACCGTGGTGCCCG
This sequence comes from Spirochaetia bacterium, assembly GCA_041686675.1. Classification (GTDB taxonomy): domain Bacteria; phylum Spirochaetota; class Spirochaetia; order DSM-27196; family PWMO01; genus JAAAOH01. The sequence goes on from JAWLDL010000160.1 coordinate 3,937, forward strand.
AGCTCGACGCGCAATCGAGAAGGGGAGACACGCGAATAGGACTTGGGTTCGGTACCCCGAATACCGTACTCGTGGTGCGGCCGCACCCGTTCGACTTTAAAGTGGGCTACGATTTTACCGAAGGAAACCAGTTCGTATTCCTCGGCGCTGACCTCCGCTTCGTCAATCAGCAGCCGCTTGCCGACCCGGTGCACTTCTCGCTCGGCTTCGGCGGCTACACGAAGTTCTACATGGATTCGGAAGCCGGCTCCGACGATTTTTTCGAGGGGGGCCTGCGCCTTCCTGTCGGGCTTTCACTGTTGCTCCTCGACGATTTTCTTGAGATCTTTGTTGAGGTATCGCCGGGCATAGATCTGTATCCGAAACCTCAGTTCTCGGACGACCCGGTGCAAGCCTGGCTCGGGTTTACGCTCGACACTACTCTGTAGATTTGCCCGCCCTGGGCCGCCGGCGGGGCCGAGCGGAGCCTCCCGGACAGGTTAAGCGCTGAGATGCTGCCGCGATCGGGCCGCTGCGCGGGTGCCGTGCGCCTATGTGCGGGGGAATTGCAGTGAGATGGTGGTGCCGTTGGAACTGTTCACGAAGAGATTTCCCTCCATCTGTTCGGTCAGCATACGTACTAGATTGAGGCCGAGGGAGGTCGCTGATTCTATGGTGAAGTCGTCGGGAAGGCCGCTGCCGTCGTCATGAACCGATACCTCCACTGTCTCTTCGGAGACCGAGTGCACACGCACCGTGATTGTGCCGCCCTCAACACCGGCAAATGCGTACTTCTGGGCATTTGTGATGAGCTCGTTCAGGATGATGCCGCACGGAATGGCGCTTGTCACGTTGAGCTCCGTGTCATCGCATTCGGTAATGTATTTGATTCGCGGACGGGATCCGAACGTGGAACTTAGCTGGTTGATCAGTGTTTCGATATAGCTCGCCATCGGCACTCGCGCCAGGTTCTCGGACTGATAAAGCAACTCGTGAACGAGCGCGATGGAGTGGATGCGGTGTACCGCCTGCTCGAAACCCTCTGAGGCGTCTTCTAACGACGTGATACCATCTTTTTGCAGGCGGAGCAGGCTCGTAACCACGTTCATGTTGTTCTTCACGCGGTGGTGCACCTCTTTGAGAAGCACTTCCTTCTCGGCGAGCTCCTTACGCAAGTCATCTTCCGCTCGCCTGCGCTCGGTGATATCACGGATAATACCGAGGTTGCCCTCCACCTCTCTGTTCTCATTGAGAAGCTTCAACGCGTAGAGCTCGGCTTCAAAGGTTTCCCCTTTTTTGCGCTTGAACGGAACCTCCATGAGCGTGCCCACCGGAGCGCCGTCCTGATCGAAGACGGCTCTGCCTGTCGTCTCAAAGCCGCTCCTCTCGGCGTAGAGGATCGAGGTCTTCCGCCCGACCACGTCCTCGAGCTCGTAACCAAACATCTCACGCAGTGCCGGCTGGTTCACGTCGAGGATTACCCGATCGGTGTCAGCCACAACGATGGTGTCTCGAATGCTCGAAAAGAGGTTCGCGTACTGTCTTCGGCTGCGTCGCAACTCGACGGCTTTCTCGTAGTTCTCGGTGACGTCTCGGAATACCACAACGACACCGCGAATGTCGCCTGCGTGGGTGCGTATCGGCGCAAGGGAGGTATGAATCCGGCGGTCGTTGGCGCCATTGGCACTGAGCCGGACGTCGTCGTCGAGCCGGATCACCTCGCCGGTTTCGATGACGCGGTTCAAAAGCGCACCGATTGACTCGACCGCATCGGTGTCGTCGATGCGGAATACCGAATCGAGTGGCACACCGTGGGCCTGGTCGGCCTTCCATCCAGTCAGAGTTTC
>JAWLDL010000161.1:0-5718 GCA_041686675.1 Spirochaetia bacterium
GAGGAGTTCGCAGCAGCCGCCATGGAGTGGGTTGGGAGGGGCGCAGGCGCCGTCGGCGGCTGCTGCGGCATTCGCCCCGCCCACATCGCGGCACTCGGGGCCGCGCTCGGACAGGCGTATGGATAGGGTCCGGGCGCTTAAGCTCTCGTCCAGCTGCAGCGCCCCTGTAGCCGGTCTCTGCCGGAGCGTTGCGCTCCGGCAGGAATCACGGCACTGCTTCAGTTGAACAGCGTGTTGATGTGGAGGATGACGCTGGGTGTGCTACCTCGGAGGCCAGTTACGAGGAGATCAAGATCCGTATCACCGTCAACATCGAAAAGATCGATGGTCCCCTTGAGCGTCCCGTAGAGCGAGGTCCCGTCATCTTCAAGCGAGAAGTTGCCATCGCCGTCATTGAGGTAAAGCCGAATGAAGCCTCCAGAGCCTATCTGCTCACGGCCGGCGACAATCAGGTCCATATCGCCGTCAAGATCTATGTCGCCGAAGGCGCGCGCGGAAATCGTTGGAAGCATAGTATCCGGTTATGAACAGGTCAGACGAGCCGTTGCCGTCAAAGTCAGCAACGCTGGTCGAGCTCCAAGAACTCAATCCCAGGAATGATTGTGCGGATGCCGCAAAAACGCCGCTCCCGTCATTGAGCAGCAAGGTGGTCCCTCGGCCGCTGGAGCCCATTCCGGTCAAAACGATATCCAGGCCATCCTCGCCGTCAAAGTCGGCGATGCCAACCGAACCCCGCTGTACCGTGCCAGCGAGGCTGGGTGTGCCGCCATTGTCAGACAGTTCAAATGTGCCCTCGTCATCGGGCCCTTGATTCACGTAGAGATGCGCCCGGTAATCGCTGCTATTGTAGAGCCCGGTAACCAGCAAATCGAGGTCATCGTCGCCGTCCGCGTCAAAGAAGCGGGCTTGTCCCTGGATGAGCGCGGCGAACGACGCTGACGCATCCTCTGTGAAAACGGGCTTCCCATCCACGATTTCGTTTGTGTAGAGTCGTGCACCGGCGCCAGTACTCTCATCCCCGGTGATGAACAGGTCGAGGGTCCCATCGCCGTTGACATCTCCGAGCGCGGTTGCCGCGTCCGCACCAACCGCAGTCAGCGACGCGCCGGCATCCGTGAACACTCCCGTGCCGTCATTCAGGTATACCGCTGTGAATCCTCCGGTTCCGCCCTCTCCGGCGAGCACGACATCGAGATCCCCATCGTTATCAACATCCCCGATACTCACCGAGCCGTCGCCAATAGCGGCGTTGTCCGTGCCGGCCGTCCCAGGCAAGACATAGACGCCATCCTCGGCGATCTGGAACAAGGTCGTATAATCATCAACCGGCGGCGCAACCGGTGTCTGGTTGCTACCGCCGCCGCTACCCGCCCCACCATCGTCTGACGATCCCGTCGGCTGAACACAGGCAGCCAGAACCGTAGATGCAACCAGTACGACAGCCAGTGTCCAGAACCTCATCCATCGCTCTTTGGGCATCTTCTCCTCCACGCCCCCGATTCTGCATTCCCAATGGGGGAAAACCTGACCAATTCGATCCACTTCAGGATTATACCCCCATAACAGAGCGCACGTCCACTTCAACCTTGCTGCTGTTCGACCGAGCCCATCATCTTCGAAGGAGTGATAGGCCGAATACGGCACTGAGATGCGTTCGACGTCGTTTTCAATAGTCGCCCCGGGGTAGTCATGGACGCCCCCTGCGAAATTCAGTCTGGCGAGGGCATCCTCGGTCTCCCGGGCGAGCTTCAGGGCGAAGACCGTGGAGGGAACGAAGACGTGGTTCTCCGCCGTGTTGATCGTCTTGCGCGAGACCCCCAACGATGTCGGCCGGCTCTGACTGCGTCAGGCCGACGCTCCTGCGTTGCTCAGTATGGTACATTAACGCGAAGGTTACATTCTGCACGAGAGAGAGAGAGGAATGAAGATGAGTGCGTATCGGATTTCACCGATTGAAACCCCTGAAGAAGGCCAGAAAACCAGGGCAGTTGCCAAACGGGTATTCGGCAGTGGTTCATCACTGTTGCTTCCCAACAATCCGAAGTGGGGTTTCTATGCTCACGACGCAGAAGACTATGTCGGTGGAGTTCTCATCGATCGGTTGAGTCTCAACGAAGGGTTGCTATCCTGGATCTTCGTTGATTCAAAGGCGCAAGGCTACAAGCTTGGCTCGCGGCTACTGGAAGCGGGTATCCACGCCATGGATGAACAAGGACTGAACACGCAGTTCAGTCTCGTCCGTGCCGATAATACCGCCTCCTGGAATATGTTCGCGAAAAACGGTTACACGCGACCGAGTGTCTTGAGATCGCTCTTTGGCTATTCAATGACGGGTTTCCTGAAGCGCTTCGGGTATTCACTTGCGACTGGATACAGTACATGGGTCAGAGATGACGCCCTCAAAGATGCGAGTGTTCACCCCAAACGGTGGGCCATCCTGAAGAGCCTTTTGTTCTCACTCTTCATCGGTGGGGCACTCTCGCTATTCTCCCTCCGGGGCATCGAGTTCTTCTATATCGGCATGGCGATGGTGGCCGGGATCACAGTGCTGAGGATGCTGCTGGCCTATCCGATTGCCAGAATGTCCGGGCCTGTGCGCTTTGATGCCCCGCAAGGGGGAACCCCCTTGGCCGTGGTACTGGCTCTGGCATTTGGTGCATGGTGGCCGACCTTCGGCTTCTTTGTGCCCGAAGAGGACATCTGGCAAGATCGCGAGTTTGCGTACTACAACGGCATGCAGGCCTTTGCGACATGGATGAGTCTGGTGCTCGTCTATGTGGGGATGAGTCTCCTGTATCCAGCGCTATTCACTGCGGGTCTGCAGATCATCCTGGGCCTGATCATCATCTACCAGGTGATTCCGTTCTTCCCGTTCGACGGGATGGATGGCGCAAAGGTGTTGAACTACAGCAAGATCCTGTACGCAATTGGCGTGGTCCTGAGTCTTCTCACCATCGTCGTCTTCTGAGCCGAAATTGTTTTCTCGCGTTCAGCAGTTACGATGGACTCTCGTTATGACGTACGAGAAGTCGTGGGTGAACTCCGGCAGCCCTAGCTACCGGAGCCAGGCTCCAGACAGACGCCGCAAAACCGGGTTGGCTCCGCCTGGGACCCGGCCGATGAACTAAGAAAGGCACGTATCGATTCTCAACCGTATGCATCGGATCGGGGTATCGGCTTGCCAACACGTTCCTTCAAGGAGTCGAGGAAGATGAAACGAAATGCACTGCGAATCGGAAGCGTTGTTCTACTGATCATGGTACTCGGGAGTTGCGCGTCAATGAAGCTGGAGAACTATCGCTTTTCCGGCGCGGAGGACAGCTTCGCGACCGACTTCTCCGAGAACGACGGCAAACTCGAGCTCACACCGGGCGCGAGCGTGGAAAACGGTGTGCTCCATTTGAATCCGATCGACGGCCCGAGTGCCGCCGGGATCAAGTATGCGTACGGGATGAACTCGGTTACCAGGTTCCGCGTCAAAGTGACCTCCGACGGCCCCGAGCTGTTTTACAACATGCTGGTACGATTCGAGGGCGGACATACCCGACTTGCAACAATCCTTCGCCGGCAGAACACGCACATCTTCGCCTCGGAAAACGGGGAAAACGTGTACAACAACTTCACCGAATCCGGATACCTCCGCCCCGGCCAATGGCACGACGTCGTGATCATCCTGCACAACGGCGAATACCGATTATTCGTAGATGGTCGATTACGAAAGACCCTGACCGTGCCGGCGGAGTTGCCCCGCGAAGGCTATGCGAACTTCGAATACCACAACGAAGCGTGGGTCGATGATCTCGAAATCACGAAGATTGACGGCTTTACCGTCGAGTAACGAGTGACCGGGGCGACCGCCGCGGAAACTCAGGCGGTCGTCCCAACTTACAAGGCTTGTAATTCGGCCCTTCTGTGATATCATTGGACAAAATACATGCTCTGGAGGCTTCATGAGACCGGTGTGTTTCCATGGTGTTGTTGCGGCCCTGGCGATCGCACTCATGCTGTCTTTCTTCGGCTGCAGCAACCCGACCGGCGGCGGTGGCGGTGGCGGAGGGGCATCTGATGATGAAGGCCTTCCGCCCTATGATCACGGCGAGCCGGTCGAGACAACCACAGAGATTTCGGTTACCGAGTCGGCCGAGTTCGTCGGCGCAGGTGCCTCCGATCACTACGCGTTGCTCGACGACACGAACACGACCATCGCGCTCACGCTCACCGATGTTCCCGCCGGTGGAGAGGTTTACTTCCTGTTCTCCAACCCTGGTGTCGAGGCGACCGATACACCGAAGACGACCAGGCTCTCGAGCACCGGCGTCCCGATCGAGTCGCAGAGCGCATACGCGCCACCTCGCAGCCACATGGCGGTCTCTCATCCGCCGATTCCGGGGCGGCCGGAGGCCACCGAGTTCAGCCGTGACCCCGCCGGTGCTCTCTCAGCACTGGGTACACGTACGAAACGCCGCCCGGAGCTGCGGGCGTCTTCGGAACGCCGGGAGCTTACCGTGGGAAGCTCGACCGATACCTTCGCGATGGACTATGACGGAAATACGCTGCAGGCGACACTGCGGTACGAGGACACCGCCGACGGGATCACGCTGCGAATATGGGTTCCGGACAACGCCTACGAAGGCGGGGATCGGGATTACCTGGTAAATCAGACCATGGTGGATGCCATGGGGGAACAGTTTCTCAAAGCGGGCGACGACAACGATATCTACGACTGGGTTACCGGGATCTACGGAGAGCCCTGGGGCGCCCACAGTTTGGAGACACCCCATCATCTGATCCCGGCCGACAGCGGTTCCCATATCGACATCCTGCTGTTCGATATCGACGGCGACAATCAGGACGGTACCCTGGGCTACTACTGGCCCAAGGACAATTACGCGAATCACGAGGGCTTCAGCTCGTCGAACGAGCGCCTCATGTTCTACATCGATTCCGTCTACTACGCAGACGGGGAGACCGGCAACGGCCCGGCCGGGTGGAGCCTCGAGGACCACTACCCCGCCATGCAGATCTCCACGCTGGCTCACGAATTCCAGCATATGATCCACTACTACCAGAAGTCGGTGCTCAAGACCTCGTCCGGGAGCGACGTCGGCGGCAGCGATACCTGGATCAACGAGATGCTCTCTCTCATGGCCGAGGACTTCGTCTCTCAGCGGCTACAGGACGATGCCGGGCTCGCCATTCCGGGGCCTCGAGGCGTCATCGGACCCTCCGAGGGCCCGATCGGCATAACCACCGGCAGATTGCCCGGCTTTAATCTCCAGAACGACTGGCCGGTGACACAATGGTACGGCTCATGGGCCGACTATGCGGTGGCCTACGCGTTCGGCGCCTATCTTGCGCGAAACTACGGCGGAGAGGACCTGATGACCGGCATCCTTCAGACGTCCGCGCGGGACCGCGACTCCATCGAAGAGGCGTTGGCGGCCGAAGGTTACGGCGATCTCACCTTCGAAGAGGTGTTTCGTCTGCATCCTGTGGCGGTGTTTCTCAGTGACGCGGAAGCAGAGCCTGATGGAGTCACGCTCAATCTGGACGACGACATCGCGTGGTTCGGCGGCGGCTCAGCCGATATGAAGCTCGGCCAGATCGATCACTACAACTATCCGCGCTGGGAAAACGCATACGGCCCGTGGACATGGTTCGGTACCGCCGACCTGTACGAGTATTTCGAAAACAGCCACGGCGCCGGCGTCAACATCT
>JAWLDL010000162.1:0-5716 GCA_041686675.1 Spirochaetia bacterium
GCGCGCACCGCACAGCCCGGCTCGTCCCCGTGGCGGCAGTCGCGGAAGCGGCACTGGTCTTCGAGCTCGATAATCTCGGGAAACGCCGTACCCGCGTTGCCGTCCTCGCTGTAAAGGCCGACCTCGCGCAGACCCGGAGTGTCGACGAGAAACGCGCCGCCGTCGGTGACGTAGGCGCGACGCGTCGTTGTTTTGTGCATGCCACGTCCATCTCCCCGGAGATCACCTGTCTCCGCGGCGGTTCCGCAGAGGACATTCACCAGGGTTGACTTACCGACGCCCGAGGAGCCGGCAAGCACGACAGTGTCGCCGGGGGACCATCGGCTGCGCAGCTCCGGGATGCCGGCGCCCGTTCTCGCCGAGATCGCAATCGCGTCCAGCCCGGGGATTGTCGAGCGGGCCTCGGCCGTGCGCGTTGCCGCATCATCGACCGTGTCGGCCTTGTTTACCGCAAGCACCACCGGCGCGTCGCAGCCGCTTGCGAGGGCCTCGACGTATCGCTCCACACGGCGAACCGAGAAGTCACCGGTCGGGTCGGTGACGATGACGAGAAGGTCCAGGTTGGCGACCAGCGGCTGCCGGTCGTGCGACCCGGGTCGCTTTCGGGCAAAGAGGCTCTTCCGCGGGAGGACCCGGGTGATGAGTGCCTCACCGCCGGTTGCCGGCGAGTCGGCGCCGGGCGCCGCACCGCCGCCGCTCGCCGGGCCGGCGCCGTGGGGCGGTCCGATGCCACGGGCCGGGCCGACGCCCGCGAGCGCCACGAAATCACCCGTGGTCGGCTGCGGCTGCGTGCCGAGCTCCACCAGATATCGAAGCTGCCCGCTCTCTGACGCCCGCAGCTCTCCGCCGGACGTGGCGACCAGAAAGCGGCTTCCGAACACCGCGACGATACGTCCCGGAACGGAGGAGGACTCTGTCTGTTCTTCGAATTCATTCTGCCGGCCTGCGTCCCAGCCGGATGCGCTCCATAACCTGTTTGACACGTGCATTCACTCCAATCATAGCTGACCCCGATGGCGAGGACCTCGTGTGCGGGTAGCGTGCACATCGGCCCCGATCCACTGCGTGCGTGAGGGTTGGTGCGGGTGTGAGGGAAGCGCGTGCCGCAGGGAGCGGCGTGGGCGTACGTTCTGTGAGGGTTCGTCTACGCTTCGGCATCGACACTGTACGCCGAAGTGAAGGGCGAAGACAAGCGCAACGACGGCAATTGTCAAAGGGCGGCGGTTGGAGTACACTCTCTGCCCACAGCCGGCGTGGCGAAATTGGTAGACGCAGCAGACTCAAAATCTGCCGGGGTTCGCGCCCCGTGGGAGTTCGAGTCTCCCCGCCGGCATGAATACGGGACGCGGGTTGTACAAGCATCGAAGCCGGAAGATCAGCCTCCCGCATGGTACGCTTCTCATAGAGTGCTTCATGAGACGTGATTCCAGGAAGTTCTATGTTTACGCCCATTTGAACCCGTTGCAACCGGGCGAGTACGTATGTGGCAAACACAAGTTCGCTTTCCGTCCGTTCTACATCGGGAAGGTCGGGCTGAGCCGGGTAGAACAATTGCGTGGACAGTTAGCGGCGCACAGAACCGTGCAGGGTGCAGAACCGGTACCAGGAGCACCACCGCCCCACCGACCAGCGATTCACCCCGCATGCTCGCCTCCGCTCACCCCGATATACACCGTCTGCGTCACCTCGGTACCCTGAAGCGGATTGTGAAACACTACCGGCTCCGCCCACTCCGCAGCGAACACGGCGGCCATTCGGCGTCTGAAATCGCCGTCCGGCGGGTCGTTGGACCAGAGGCCGAACACGCCCCCGGGGAGCAGATGCCTCGTCAGGCTTTGCAGCCCCTCAACCCGATAGAGAGAATCATTGGCCGGGTCGAGCCAGGCGTCGGGACTGTGGTCGATGTCGGAGAGGACGGCGTCGAATCGACGGCCGGGCCGCCCGGGGTCGAAGCCTTCCTCTGACAGCGCACCGGCGAAAAAATCGGCGGAGACAATGCGGCAGCGTTCATCGCCGGTGAGCGTGGCGGAGACGGGCAGCATCCCGCGGCGGTGCCAGTCTATTACAGGCTCCAGGTACTCCACCACCAGAAGCGAGCGCACGTCCGCGCTCTCGAGGACCGCCGCGGCGGTGTAACCGAGGCCGAGACCTCCGACCACCACGTCGGGGCCGCCGACCCGGTCCCCGGCGGCGGACCGGTCCCCGGCGGCAGCCCGGTGCCGGCCCGCACCGGCAGCCCGGTTCCGGCGAGCGTGCTGAACCCCCAGACGACCAAGCGCCTCTTCCGAGGTGGTGAACAGGCTGGACATGAGGAAATCGCCTCCCAGCTTGACCTCGTAGACCTCCGCGTCCAGGCCGACATAGCGACGGCGGCGGAGAATGAGCTCCCCCAGCGAGGTATGGGAGTGGTCCAACTCTTCGAATAGCTTCGTCATGCTCCATCCTCCACCTATTTCGACGGGGTTTACAACCGCGCGTGGAATGCAGCGAATGAAATGCAACCAATCAATTGCTGGACACGGGCGCGGCTGCACGCTACCGTAGCCGGGTGAATACGCGCATTCTGATGGCCATCGCCGCGGCACTCATGTCGGGAACCGCTATCGCACTTCAATCCACCCTCGCGGGGCGAGCAGGCGAGATTGTGGGCTCGTTTCGGACGGGTCTGCTGGTGAATCTCACGGGCGGGGCAACTTCGATCATTATTCTCGCCGCATTGGCAGTCTTCGCTCGACAGGAAGGGGTCGGCGCTCTCGGCGCACCTGCTTCAGACGTGCCGCGAGTGCTTCTCATGACCCTCGTTGCCGGCTGGCTCGGAATAGCCATTGTCACCGGCGTCGCGTACTCGGTACAGGGGGTCGGGGTAACGGCGGGACTCTCGGCGATTATTATGACGCAACTCCTCGTCGGTGCGGTGATCGATTCAACGGGCGCCGGGGCAATAGCGGTTACAATCGATGTTCGCAGGATCGCCGGCCTGATCTGCATGGGAGTGGGTGTGTGGCTGCTCGTTCCACGAGGATAGCCGACCCCGACTATTCGTCGCGGCCCGCATCCCGACCTTCGTCGCCGGCCTCACCACCCTCGTCCCTATCGTCGGCTCCGCCCTCGCCCTCGGGCCCCCGCCGCTTGCTGAGCGCCTTCTGCAGGGTCGAATCGAGCGCGCCGTCGATCTGTTCGCGAACGGTTGTGGCGTACTCGGTCAAGAGCGAAAAGGCGTCAAGCTCGCGCGAGTAGTCCGGCGGGAGCAACAGCATGAAGGGCTCGAGCAGGAGGGCCTCTGCGAGTCGCTCGAGAGCGTCGGCCGAGACCCATTTCCGGCCCTGCTCGATGTCGTTGATGTGCCCGGAAGACAGGTCCGCTTTCTCTGCGAGCGTGTGTTGACTGATTCCCAGCTTGGCGCGAGCGGTCTTGATGTTTCGGGCGAGGATTCCCTGAACGCCCGGGACGAATTTCTCCATGGGCACCGATCATGATTCGGCGCGGGCGTGGTGTTTACAACCTTCCCAGAGCGAACGGAAGGTTTTGCCATGAGCGGGCGGCGGAAAGCGCGTCCGCGCCCGCTTCAGCACCCGGGAGTCCGCTTCGGCACCCGCTTCCGCACCGCTTGAACCCCGGGGCTCCCGCGGCCTATGATCGCAGGTGAACACCATGCCCGCTTCACTCCTGTGGTACGACCTCGAGACATTCGGCACTCATCCTCAGTGGGATCGCATCGCCCAGTTCGCAGCGGTACGCACCAATGAGCGCTTCGAGCAGCTCGAAGAGCCCGTCGTGACCTACTGCCGCCTGTCCCCCGACTACCTGCCGCACCCCGATGCCTGCCTCGTAACGGGTATCACGCCCCAGAAGGCCAACGAGGCCGGGCTTACCGAGCGCGAGTTCGCGGCGGGCATCTACGAACAGATGATCCGCCCGGGGACCACCACGGTCGGGTTCAACACGATCCGCTTCGACGACGAGTTCGTGCGTGCGCTCTTCTATCGAAATTTCTACGATCCTTATCGCCGCGAGTACGAGAACGGAAACGCGCGCTGGGATATCATCGACCTGCTTCGCATGTGCCGGGATCTGCGGCCCGAGGGCATCGAGTGGGTAAGCGGAGAGGATGGGAAACCGTCGTTCAAGCTGGAAGAGCTCACCCGGGCAAACGGAATTTCTCATGAGGATGCCCACGATGCGCTCGCCGATGTTCGGGCGACCATCGCGATGGCTCATCTGGTGCGGGAGGCCCAGCCGCGGCTCTTCGACTACTACTGGAAGCTCAGAAAGCGTGACGAGGTACGACGCCAGCTTTCCCTGCAACAGAGCACGGCGGTGGTCCACACCTCGGCAATGTTCACCTCGACGGCGGGGTGCACTACCCTCGTCCTGCCCGTGAGTGCTCATCCCCGGCAGAACAACGTCGTCATCACCTACGACCTGAGGCGTGACCCCTCGGACTGGCTCGATCTACCGCCGGAGGAAATCCGCAGGAGGGTGTTTTCGCGGCGCGAAGAGCTCGAAGAGGGAGAGCGCATACCGCTCAAGGGCGTGCACATAAACCGCTCGCCGGCGGTTGCTCCGCTCGGGACGCTCACCGCCGAGCGGGCTGCGGCGCTGGAGATAGACATCGACCGCTGCCTCGCGCACGCGAGCCTGATAAGCTCGCGCCCGGAGGTGCTGCAGAAGGTCTACAGCGTCTACGACACGCCGCCGAAGGCGCGGCACAACGATCCCGAGCTCCAGATCTATTCAGGTGATTTCTTTCCCGACGAGGATCGTGAGGAGTTCGAGCTCATCCGCACGGCGCCGGTGGAGACGCTCAAGCAGAACCCGCCTACCCTCTACGACGCGCGCGGCCCCGAACTGCTCCGTCGTTATATCGCACGCAACTTCCCTGAAAGCCTCACTGAGGCGGAGTACGCGCGCTGGAAGAGCTTCTGCGCCGGGCGACTGCTCACCCCGGAGCCGGAAGGGGCCATCGACTTCGGCACCTTCCGCCGCGAGGTGGAGAATCGCCTCTCGCGCGTGGATACGGCAGCTGCCGACAAGCGCATCCTGAAGGACCTCGCGGAGTACGCCGACTACCTCGAGCGTACGGTGCTCAGCTGATCCGGGAGCTGCCGCGGCGCGGCCCGAAGGCGACGCCCGCGAGTCTTTCGCGGGCATGCCCGCAGCCTGAGAACTACGTCAGGATACCTTGGTGATCCCGAGGCGGCTCTCCACTTCAAAATCGCCCGCGGCTTCCTTTGCGACGTTGATAACCTTCTCCTGCTCCGTTTCGGAGGGAGTTCGCCCGCTCAGAACGATCTTCGGCTTCCCGAATAGCCCCTTCTTCTCGACTGAAACGGTTACGTAATTGCCGGGCTTGAGCTCGCTCGAGTTCTTGATCGCCCAGTAGACTTTGTCTTTGATCTTGTCACCTGCTGCCATCGGATTCCCCCCTGGAATTCTTTTGATCGTGGCACCCTTATATACCAGGATTGCCTCGGATGCAACGGAGCGGTTGTCAGCGGGAGTATCAGCCGGCCTATGCGTCCCGCCGCTCGGCTTGCCGCTGTTCGGCTTCCCAGCGCCGAAGGCGCGTCTCTATGAACTCCACGACCGCCTCGTGCTCATGTCGCCCCCGACCCTCGATGGAGAGGGGCTCGCCGACCTCGATGTGAATGCGGCGCTCCGGCCGGACCGGGCCGAACCCACGAAACATGCCCCGCTCCCCCCAGAAGTCGCTCTT
>JAWLDL010000163.1:0-5663 GCA_041686675.1 Spirochaetia bacterium
TTTCGAGCCTGCCGGAAAGGACCATCACTCCGAGGGCGGGTCATTCGATACCGGGGCGCTCATCGCGCGGGAGGTCTACGGTGTGGAGCCTCCGACCTCCTTCCAGTACGACTTCATCGGCATCAAGGGCCGCGGCGGAAAGATATCGTCATCGACAGGTGAGGTGGTCGGGCTCGCCGAGGTGCTCGAGATCTACCAGCCGGAGGTGGTGCGCTACCTCTTCGCCGGCACCCGACCCAACGCCGAGTTCTCCATCTCTTTTGATCTCGACGTGATCAAGATCTACGAGGACTACGACAAGACCGAGCGGGTCTACTTTGGTGCGCAGGAGGTCGGTGAGAAGAAGCGGGCCAAGGAGTCGCGCATCTACGAGCTCTCCCAGGTCGGCGAGGTGCCCGAGCGCATGCCGCTGCAGGTGCCCTTCCGCCACCTGTGCAACCTGCTCCTTATATCCGCGGGCGACATCGACCAGGCCCTTGCCGCGTTCCCGGGGACGGAGGATGCCGATGAGGAAAGCCGGCGCCGGATGCGCCGCCGCGCGCAGTGCGCATGGGCCTGGATAGAGAACTTCGCCCCCGAGGAGTTCCGTTTCAGCCTCCGTACGGGGACGGAGGAGCCCGAGCCGGTCGGCGAGGAGGAACGGGCGGCGCTGCATGATGTGCGCGCCGAGGTTGATGCAAACTTCGCCACCCGCGGAGAGAAGGAGCTCGAGCAGGCGCTCTATGAGATTGCGCAGGCTCACGGCTTTGCCTCCAGGGACTTCTTCTCCCTCATGTACCGGGTACTCATCGGTAAGGAAAAGGGCCCACGGCTCGCGGGCTTCATGCAGACGATCGGGCGCGAGCGGGTGCTTCGGATACTCGAGAACTACTGAGGAGCGGGCGATGTCATCCGACATGAGCGAGCAAAAGAAAGCGGTCGGCGAGCATGCGGCCGAGCGGTTCATCGACAGCGGTATGCGGGTCGGGCTCGGCACCGGAAGCACCGCGGTCCATTTCATTCGCCGCCTCGGTGAGCTCATTGCAGACGGCGATATCTCCAATATTCGGGGTGTCTCGACGAGCAGTCAGAGCCTCCTCGAAGCGCGGGCGGCGGGGATCGGCGTCTTCGATCTCGATGATCCTTCGATTGACGGCGAGCTCGACATTGTCGTCGACGGGGCCGACGAGGTCGATCCGGACCGGAACCTGACGAAGGGCGGCGGGGGCGCGCTCCTGATGGAGAAGATCGTCGCCCATGCCGCGCGGCGGGTGGTGATCGTCTGCGACGAGGGGAAGCTCGTCGAGAATCTCGGGATCGGCTTCCCGATTGCGGTCGAGATCGTGCGGGAAGCCCGCCTGACCGCCTCTCGCGCGATACAGCGGCTCGGCGGCAGACCGCAGCTTCGCCTCGCTCAGCGCAAGATGGGTGCCGTCATTACCGACGGCGGACACATGATCCTCGACGTGGCCTTCGAGCGGCCCTTCGATCCGGTGGCGATGGAGGCGGAGCTCAATGCCATCCCCGGCGTCGTGGAAAACGGGCTGTTCACGCGGTGCAATCCGCACGTCATCGTGGCACGTGCCGATGGTGAGTTCTCGGAAATGAAACCGGCACAGCGCCCTGCGCAGAAATCGGCGAAGCGGTAAGCGCTCCCCGCGCCAGGCGCCGCCGCTGCCTTACGCCCCGACGAGATCCCTGATCTCGAGCACGCGCTCACGCGGGTCATCGGCCTTGAAGAAGTAGCTTCCCAGCACGAACACGTTGGCCCCGGCATTCTTTGCGTCGACGATGGTGGTGTTCTTGATGCCGCCGTCCACCTGGATGTCGACATCATCGCCGAACAGCTTGCGGGCCCGCTCGATCTTCCTGAGCATTGCCGGAATGAATGCCTGCCCGCCGAAGCCCGGTTCCACGGTGAGGGTGAGGACCCGGTCGATGTACTCGGTGACGGGTTCGAGAACCGCGACGTCGGTTGCAGGTGTCACCGAGACCCCCGCCTGTATGCCCGCATCGTGCATCTCCTTGCAGATGATGTAGGTGTGCGGGGTCATCTCGTAGTGGAAGGTGACCACGTTGCTGCCGGCCGTCTGGAAATGCCGCCACATTGCGTCGGGACGGCTTATCATGAGATGAGTGTCGAGGAATGCCTCGGGATAGGCCGCTCGTACCTGGGAGATGATCGAGGGGCCGAAGGAGATGTTGTCCACGAACACGCCGTCCATCACGTCGAGGTGGATCTCGTCGACATCGCTCACCACCGCATCGATCTGATCTTTCAGATGCAGGAAGTTCGCATCGAGTATTGAAGCGCCAATCTTGGGTTTGACCATGATACCCCAAATCTATACCGCCGCCGGGCGGGGGTCAACGGAGCAGACGATTCAGCACGCTCTCGTTGGTGCGCCACTTCGGCTGCACTTTCACCCGCAGGTCGAGTGAGACGCGGTAGGGGAAGATCCCGGCGAGCTCGGCCTCCGCATCGATGCGCACGCGCCGGATGCGCTCGCCGCCGCGGCCGATGACGATGCCCTTCTGGGAGTCACGCTCCACGGTCACGAAGGCGCGCACCCAGAGCTCCTGCTCGGCCTCGCGGTCGTCCGGCGCACGCATCTCCATATCCGCGATGTCGACAAAGAGGGCGTGGGGGATTTCCTGCTTGAGCTCGGCGATCGCCTTCTCGCGGATGACCTCGGCAATCCGGAGGGCGGGATCCTGGTCGGTGTAGAACTCCTCGGGATAGTAGAGCTCGCCCTCCTCGAGGTGCTCGAAAAGTGTCGAGGTGAGGTCTTCGAGGCCGGTGCCTGCCACGGCGGAGACGCGGTGGATGCCGGCGCTCGGGAGGTGAGCCGCCACGAAGCCCGCGACATCGTCGGCGCGTGCCCTGCTGTCGTCCACCTTGTTGACGGCGCACACGACCGGGGCCGAGATGCCCCCGAGGAGCCCGACGAGCTCCGACTCCTCGGGGCCTGGCTCCCGCGTGGCGTCTGTAACGTAGAGTACGGCCTCCACCTCTTCGAGAGATTCGGTGACGAGGTCACGCATGCGCAGGTTGAACTTCCGCTCTGAGGTGTGAAAGCCCGGCGTGTCGAGGAATACGATCTGACCGCGCCCGTCGGTGAGGATGCCGCGGATCTTGTTCCGGGTGGTCTGAGGCACCGGCGAGACGATGGAGATCTTGTGGCCGCAGAGTGCGTTCAGCAACGTCGACTTCCCCGAAGAGGGGCGTCCGACGATCGAGACAAAGCCGGAGCGTCGCATCGTCCTTGGATTCACCTCGCTACACTAGTATATTCCCGACTATAGCAGATTACAGCCCAGCAAGGGAGCCACCAGACAATGATAGACGATCGAATCGTAGTGAGAAACGAAGACGACGAGCAGGAAAAAGACGAGAACACCCAGGCAAACGAGCAGCTCATCCAGCGGATGCTCAAAACCCGGACCATCCTCGTGTCAGGCGAGATCAATAAGCCTCTGGCCGAGCGCGTCGTTCGGCAGCTGCTGCTGCTCGAGGAGCAGAGCGATGAGCCGATCAAGGCCTTCATCGACTCCCCCGGCGGTGATGCCGATGCCGGCTATGCCATTTTCGATATGATGCGCTTCGTGAAGCCGGAGGTTCACACCATCGGCATGGGACTGGTTGCGAGCGCCGGAGCCCTCATTCTCCTTGCCGCGACAAAGGAAAACCGCATCGGACTTCCCAACTCGCACTATCTCATCCATCAGCCGCTGAGCGGCATGCGCGGTGTTGCAACCGACATCGAGATCCATGCCCGCGAGATCGAGAAGATGCGTGCACGTATCAATAAGCTCATCTCCGAGGAAACCGGTCAACCGATGGAGAAGGTCGAGAAGGACACAGACCGCGACTTCTGGATGGGCGCGGATGAGGCCAAAGAATACGGACTGATCTCCAAGATCGCGACAAACCGCACCGAGCTCTGACGCACACCGGGGCCCGGCAGACGCCGGGCCCGATTTTCGCCTCGCATCACCGATTTGCCGCGAGGCACAAGCAGCAGGCCGGATTTTCCCGTATCCAGGGGTGATGGGATACGCGCGATTTCGACACGGGTCGCGGCTGCTCGCTCTGGCCGCCGCGACTGCGATCATGGTCGGCTGCGACGCCGGCCGGCAGGGCGATGGCCGGACCACCCACCGCAGCGACCGCCGGACCACCGAACGCATCACCATTCTCTCCTACAACGTACAAAACCTCTTCGACGCCACCGACGACGGCAGCGAGTACGCCGAGTTCGACCCCGAGCGCGGCGCATGGACCGCCGAGGCCGCCGACGCCAAGGCCTCCCGCATCGCCCGTGTCATCCGCCGGGCGGTGCACGGCGGCCCCGATGTGCTGTGCCTGCAGGAGGTCGAGCACGGGCGCGTGGTGGCGGACCTCGCACGTGATCACCTGCGGCGTCGCGGGTATCGCTACGCCGCGGTCAGCGAGACGCCCGGCTCGGCGGTGGAGGTCGCGCTCCTCTCGCGGCTGCCGATCGGGGAGGCGCGGGTGCATGCACCGGTGCGGGGCTGGCCCCGGCGACAGCCGGACGGCGAGGAGGCCGGCGCGATTCTCAGGCCGGTGCTCGAGGTGCGCCTCGAGACCGAAGGCGGGCCGCTTCATCTCTTCGTGAACCACTGGAAGTCGAAGTCGGGTGGGGCCCGTGAGACCGAGCCCGCGCGCCGGGCGGCGGCACGGGTGGTGGCCCGCCGGATGCGAGCCATCACGGCCGATGACCCGGGAGCCGAGATCGTTCTCTGCGGCGACCTCAACGAGTCTCCCCGGGCCTTCGATGAGGCCGGCGGGACCTATCCCACCGCGCTCATGCCGCTCGGCGCGGGCGAGTTGTCGTCTGCGGCCCACGCGCTTCGGGTGTCGGGCGACCCGGCTGCGGTGCGGCAGGCAACATCGGCGGCGGTGCTCTACTCGCCATGGGCCGAGGCGGCGGCCCCGGGAAGCTACCACTTTCGCGGAAGCTGGCGCCGCCTCGACCACACGCTTGTCTCGGCGGGTTTGCTCGATGCCGAGGGCTGGGAGCTCGCCTCCTTCGAGGTCGTGGCGCCGCGGTTTGCCACGACCGCAGACGGCCGCCCGATTGGCTCCAGGCGGCCGGGCCGTGACGGTCGCACCGACGGCGGGGACCGGGCGGGAGGTGGAGGCTTCTCTGATCACCTGCCGGTCTTGCTCACTCTGAGGCGTCGGACGGAGTGAGGGGCCACACGCCGAGGTCCTCGAGCTCCCGGGTTGCGGCCTCGGCCCAGCCACGGTTTGCGCGCGGGCTCGCGGGGCTCGGGTGGAGGACGCGACCGACCTGCGGGCGGGGGCGGGCGCGCTCTGCGGGCCCGGGGCCGCCCGTGGGGTGGGAGCCGTCGGGAGCGGGAGCGGCTGCGGCCGCTGCCAGCGCCGTCCGGATCCGCGTCTCGGCAAAACCTCCTACGCCGATGATCCACTCCGGCTCGAGGGCCGCGACGAGGCGCGCCAGATGCTCGTCGCAGGCGCGGAAGAGGGCATCTCGCTCTGCGGCGCGAAGCTTGTCCGGGGTTCTGTTCCGTCCCGACTCCTCGAGGAACAGAAGCGGACAGTAGTTCGCCACGAAGTGCCCGGAGAAGAAGCGCTCGGGTGTGCCGAAGCGCTCGCGGAAGAGGCCCCACAGCCTGCGCCCGCTCACCTCGCTGCG
>JAWLDL010000164.1:0-5629 GCA_041686675.1 Spirochaetia bacterium
CGAGGCGCGCGTAAGCGACAAGGACATAGCCGGTGTTACCGTCGGGCAGGCGGTGACCGCCCGGTCTTCGGCCGGGGCCACGGTCTCGGGAAGGCTTTCGGTGCGCGGTGAGGAGCCCGACTACGAGACGGGGTTGTTCCCGGTCACCTTCCGCTTTCCCGGCGCTCCGGGAATCGGCATCGGTACCTTCCTGCTCGTCGAGCTTCCGATCCGGGAGGTGGAAGGCATCTTCGTGTCCCGCGATGCGGTGGACCGCCGCTACGGGCGTGACTTCCTCTGGGTCGTCGACGAGGCCGAGGGTGCTCTCGCGCGCCGGGAGGTGAGCCTCGGGGATGCGTTCGACGATGAGGTGCTCGTTGCCGACGGGCTTGCCCCCGGCGAGCGCTATGTGGTCCGCCTCAGCGGCCGGGAGCGCGAAGGGGCGCCGGTCCCGGCGGCAGGCGACGACGACGGCGGGGGAAACTGAGCGTGCTCGAGTTCATCCTCCATCGCCGCAAGGTCTTCATCCTCTTCGTGCTCCTTGCAGTAGGGCTGGGGCTCGTTCTGGTCACCCAGCTGCCGGTGCAGCTCTACCCCCAGACCCAGCGTCCGCGGGTGTGGGTGCGGATTTCCCACACCGGCTATTCGGCAGTCGACTTCTCCCGGCAGTACGGCGAGGACGTGGAGTCGCGGCTACTCACCATCGAGGGCGTGGATACGATCGAGGCGGAGTATCGCAGCGACTCGAGTGATTTTACCCTGACTTTCGACTGGCAGACCGACAGCGACGAGGCGAAAGCAAGCGTCGATGCCGCGATGAACTCCGTGCGCAGCCTGCTGCCGGCGGATATCCGCGATGACTACACCGTGCGCTTCTTTGCCGGGGAGAACGCCGGCTTTCTGCTCCTCGGTGTGCGCTCGGAGACGACAACTCCGGAGGCACTGCACGACACCCTCAAGACCTCCCTCGAGGCCGAGCTGGTCCGGGTCGAGGATGCCGAGGAGGTGGAGATCCTCAACATCGAAGACCTCGAGGTCGATGTGACCCTGCGGCCTGCGGTGATGCTCGACTACGGCATCACGATCGACCACGTCGACGCGGCGCTGCGGGAAGGCAATCTGCCGCAGCCGGTCGGCACTCTGGAGGAGGGTGAGCGCGATTTCACCGTGCGCTACCGCAGGGGAGTCGACTCCATCTACGATGTCGGCGATATCGTCGTCGCGGAGCGGGGCGACGTTGCCGTCACCCTTGCCGATGTCGCAGACATTTCCATCGCCTATACACTGCCGCGGCAGGTTCTCGTCATTGACGGACAGGCGGCGGTCCGCATCAACGCAACCCCCGCGGACGGTGGCAACATCCGGGCGATGTCGGAGGAGATTCTCGCCATTCTCACCGATGCGCGCGACCGGGGTGTGCTTCCCGAGGATACGAAGCTCCAGCTCTACGTCGATCCCGCGGAGTACATCAACCGGTCCATCCGCAACGTGGTTCGCGCTGCCGCCCTCGGCGCGGCGCTTGCAATGGTCGTCGTGTTTCTTGCCCTCGGAGAGCTCAGGAACACGCTGCTCATCGGCATCTCGCTGCCGGTGACGCTGATTCTCTCCTTCATCCTCATGTATGCTTTCGGGGTAAGCCTGAACCTCATCTCGCTCGGCGGGATCGCGCTTGCAGTCGGCATGGTCATCGACTCCTCCATCGTGGTGATGGAGAACATTCACCGCCACTACGAGGAGGAGCCGGAGGTCTACGATCAGCCGCATCTCAAGCGCCTCATTCTGCGATCGGTTGCACAGGTCCGCGCACCGGTGATCGCGTCGACCCTTACCACCATCCTGGTGTTTCTGCCGATTTCGTTCACCGCCCCCCTTGCCAACGCCATTCTCGGAGACCAGGCGAGCGCGGTTATCTTCGCCCTTGTGTTTGCCCTCTTCGTTGCCCTCACGCTGCTTCCCGTCGTTGCCCTCGGTGTCTACCGACCGAAGCCGGCAGGCGGGGATGCGGGCCCGCGGGGGCTTGCTGCGCTCTCGGCGCGCGCGATGTCGGCCCTGTCGGGGCTCTACCAGCGCTCGCTCCGCGCGGTGCTCCTCAAGCGCCGACGGTCCGCGGCGGTAGTGATCGGTGCGTTTGCAATTCTCGCCGTGATGGTGCTCGAGGTACTCCCTATGATACCGAAGGAGATCATCTCGCCCCCTTCGAGCGATCGCATCGTGATCTTCTTCCGAAGCAGCGAGATCAGCGACCGGGTAGAGATCGTCGAAGACGTTGTCCCGGAGATGGAGCGCCGGATCATGGAGGCATCGGGTGCGGATGTGGAGCAGACCTATGCCCTCGTTTCCGGCCGCTTTAACATCATGTTCGTCAATCTTCGAAGCTCCGAGGTTGCCGAGGAGGTCATGGGTCGGCTCGAGCAGATCTTCGTTTCCGATAATGAGTTCTACTACAACGTATCGATGTGGGACCCCGCCCAGCTTCCCCTGCCACGCACCAGCGACCTGCAGCTGAGCGTTC
Source organism: Spirochaetia bacterium (assembly GCA_041686675.1). GTDB lineage: Bacteria > Spirochaetota > Spirochaetia > DSM-27196 > PWMO01 > JAAAOH01. Next base: position 2,492 of record JAWLDL010000164.1, read on the forward strand.
GTGGGCCCGATGAGACCGAGAGCGTTCTCATCCTCGAGCAGTTGCGGGACCTCGTGAACGAGACAGACCTCTACGGGCGCGTGTTTACCGACCCGCCCACCGGGCTCAGCGAGGAGCTTGCGATGACGGTCCGGCGTGAGGTCGTCGACGGCTTCCCCGATCTGACCGCCGATTTACTCGTGGCCACCGTGCGTCGCATCCTGCGAGGCACGTCGTCAATCGAGTTCGAGGAGGGGCAGCAGCAGGTGCAGGTCTCCGCCTCCTATCCCGAGGAGAGTGTCGGCGGGCGGGAGGAACTGGCGGACTTTCTGATCTGGACAAGTAGCGGAACGGTGCCGCTCAAACATTTCTTCGATTTCTCGGAAGAGCAGGGCGTGGCCGGGATCGCAAGCGAGGACGGCGAGCGCATCTTCCGTCTCTATGCCCGGATGCCGAGCGGCAGTCCGGCCGCTGACCGCGCCCGCTTCGAGGACCGGATCCGCGACCGCATCGAGGTGGACCTCGAGCTCCCCGATGGGTACTCGGTCGTCTTCGAAAACCCGCAGTCCGAGCTCGACGAGGCGATTCGCTCGCTCTTTCTTGCCCTCGGCGCCTCGGTGGTGCTCATCTACCTCGTTGTCGCCTTTCAGTTCAACTCGCTTCGGATCCCCTTCGTGATCCTCGTCACTGTGCCGCTCGGGTTTATCGGGGTGGTAGCCAGCCTGTACGTGTTCGACTCGACGCTCAGCCTCAACTCGCTTCTCGGCACGATTCTGCTTGCGGGCATCGTGGTGAACAATGCGATTCTGTTGATTGATTTCTACATCAGGATGGCCGACCACCACGAGAGCCGCGTGGATGCGCTCGTGCGGGCGGCAGGGCTGCGCTTCGCACCGATCGTGATCACGATGCTCACCACCATCCTCGGCATGCTGCCGCTCGCGATCGGCCTCGGCGAGGGCTCGAATATCGTGCAACCGCTCGGTATCGCGGTCTCCGGCGGACTGTTTGTCTCGACGCTATTTACGCTCTACGTGGTACCGTCGATCCTGCGCTTCATGCGCCGGCCGGCGGGCTGAAGGCTCAGCCGCCGACCTCGACGCTTCGCCCCGTGCGGGCGCTTTCGTAGATGGCGAGGATGAGGTCGACCGCGCGGCGCGCCTCGTGCACGTCGACTTCAGGCGGGCGGCCCGTTTGAATGGCATCGACGAAGTCCGCGAGCTGGCGCGCGTGAGCGGTGGTGTCGATGGCCATGGGGTCGGAGGCGCCGCCGCCGGAGCTTGTCGCGGTGGAATAGGTGTGGCGGATCTCATCGTCCTCGGGGCCCTCGTCTGCGAACCGCCAGGTGCGGAGATCCTCCTCCTCGATGACGGCCGTGCCGGTGGTGCCGGATATCTCCACCCGCTTCAGCAGGCCGGGATAGGTGGCTGTCGAGCCCTCGATGACGCCGAGGGCGCCGTTTTCGAACTCGAGGGTTGCAACCGCGGTATCCTCCACCTCGATTCGCTCGTGGCCGAGGATCTTCGTTGTCGCGTGGACCCGGGCAACCGGTCCCATGAGCCATAACAGCAGATCCACCGCGTGGATCCCCTGGTTCATGAGCGCGCCGCCGCCGTCGAGGGCGATCGTGCCCTTCCAGCCGCCGGAGTCGTAGTAGTCCTGGGTGCGATAGAACTTGACGTAGGCGTCCCCCATGGTGAAGCGGCCGAAGCGTTCCTGCTCTACCGCACGTTTCACCTCGCGGGCATTGTCGTAGTAGCGGGACTGGAATATGCCCGCAACGGCGACCCCTGCCGATTCGGCGATTTCGACGATGCGGTCACAGCGCTCGGTCGAGATCTCGATGGGTTTTTCCACGATGACGTGCTTGCCGGTCCGCGCCGCCGCTTCGATGAACTCGAGGTGTGCGCCGGAGGGCGTGCAGACCGAAACCGCATTGAGGTCGGTGTCGGCGAGGAAGGCATCGAGGTCCACGTAGGGCTCACTGCCGAACTCCTCGGCGAATGCGGCGGCACGCCCCTCGTCCCGGCTGAGGACGGCAACCGCCGCGGCGTCCTCGAGTTCCACCATCGCCGCCGCCTGATGGCGCGCGATACTTCCCGTTCCCACGATTCCGAAGCCGATGCTCATGGCTGATATTCTCGTACTTCCCGCGACGCTGTGCAACCGGTGCGGCGGTTGAGTGGCGCCCCGCTGCCCGCCTATAATGCCATAAACGACACAGGATTCACCACGAGGGGGAATAATGGCACGGCTGTGGACAGAGGAACTTTTCGGCACGAAGAAGCCGATTATCGCGATGTGTCATCTCGACGCATTGCCCGGCGACCCGGGATATGACACCAGAGGCGGCATGGAGCATGTCGTGGAGGCGGCCCGCATCGATCTCAAGGCGCTGCAGGAGGGCGGCGTGGACGCGGTGATGTTCTCCAACGAGTTCAGCCTTCCCTATAAGACGAATGTCGACACCGTCACCGTGGCCGCCATGGCACGGGTGATCGGAGAGCTCAAGAGCGATATCCGCATTCCCTACGGTGTGAACGTGCTCTGGGACGCCGTGAAGTCTCTCGACCTCGCCGCAGCCACGGGAGCTTCGTTCGTGCGTGAGATCTTCACCGGCGTCTATGCCAGTGATTTCGGCCTGTGGAATACCGACAGCGGCGCCACCGTCCGTCATCGTGACCATGTTCATGCCTCCCACGTTCGCATGCTCTTCAACATCGTTCCCGAGGCGGCGGTCTATCTCGGCGAGCGTGATGTCGTGAGCATCGCGAAATCTACCGTCTTCAACGCACGCCCGGATGCGGTCTGCGTCTCTGGACTGACCGCCGGCGCCGTCACCGACGAGACGGTTCTCAAGTCCGTGAAGGACACGGTGCCCGACTCGGTCGTCTTCGCAAACACCGGGGTCAAGCTCGAGAACGTGGAGAAGCAGCTCTCCGTTGCCGACGGCGCGGTGGTCGGGACGACCTTCAAGAAGGACGGGGTGTTCGAGAACCACGTTGATGTCGAGCGCGTGCGAGCGTTCATGGACGCGGTGAAGAAGTTCCGCTCGTAAATCGAACGTCGACACCCGCCCCGCGGCGGGATATACTTCTCTTCATCGTGATGCGCTGGCACACTCTGTCGACGGCTGCAGCTTTCTCTCTGGTGCTGTCT
>JAWLDL010000165.1:0-5588 GCA_041686675.1 Spirochaetia bacterium
CATCGGCATACACATCGATGAATCAGGCGCAGACTGCACAGCAGGCCGGTACTGCAGCGCTCAAGCAGTCGATGAACGTACAGGAGATGCAGGGAGAAGGCCTTATGAAACTCCTTGCAAGCTCCGACTCCGGATCTACGCAGCAGGTGCAGGACGCGATGCTCGGCCAGAGCGTCGACACCTACGCGTAGCCTCCCAACCCACAGTAGTGGGCTCCGCGGCGCCGACGGCTCTCCAGGGCCGTCGGCGGCCGCCTTTCTCCGCGCCCCGATTCTATTCCTCGGGCTCGTAGGCGAGGACCGACTGCAGTCGGCGCTCCGCGTCGGCAACCGTAACGTTTTTCCGCGCGGCGTAATCCTCGACCTGATCGCGCGACACCCGTCCCACTGAAAAGTACTTACTCTCCGGATGCATGAAGAGGTAGGCCGACACGCTTGCCGGGGGCACCATCATGTAGCTCTCGGTGAGGGTCATCCCGTAGCGCTCGGGGTCGAGCAGATCCCAGAGGATCTCTTTGTCGGCATGGTCCGGACATGGTGGATATCCGGGCGCCGGACGAATGCCCTGGTAACTCACCTGCAGGAGCTGCTCCAGGTCGAGATTCTCTTCGGGAGCATAGCCCCAGAACTCCTTGCGCACCCGCTCGTGGAGCCGCTCGGCAAAGGCCTCGGCGAGGCGGTCGGCGAGAACCTTCGAGAGGATCGCGCGGAAGTCGTCGCCCGCGGCCTGGTATTCACCGGAGAGGGCCGGAAGCCCGTCACCGGCTGTCACCGCGAAAGCCCCCATGTAGTCCCGCACGCCGGTAGCCTTGGGAGCAACGTAGTCGGAGAGGGAGAGGTAGTAGGGAGTCTCGGACTTTCGCTTCTGCTGCCTGAGGGTCTGAATCACGCCGCGGATCTCTGCCCGTGAGTCGTCGGTGTAGAGCTCGATATTGTCGTCGTCGGTGGCATTTGCCGGCCAGAACCCCAGCACGCCGTGGGCCGACAGTAGCTTCTCGTCTATGATGCGGCGCAGAAGCGTCTGCGCATCCTCGTAGAGCTTGCGCGCTTCGACTCCGAGCTCGGGATCATCGAGAATCTCGGGGAAGCGGCCCTTCATCTGCCAGGAGTAGAAGAAGAAGCCCCAGTCGATGTAGCGCGCGAGCTCGTCTATGGGGTAGTTCTCGAAGGCGCTCGTGCCGATGAACCCGGGAACCGTCGGTTCGTAGGAGCTCCAGTCGGGTGAGAAGCGGCGGCGGCGCACCTCACCGATGGGGAGATACTCGGTATCGGCGCTCTGGGCCTTGCGCTTCTCCCGGGTCTTCTCATGGAGCTCTGATACCTCCTGCGCGTACGCCGCACGGGTCTCGCGGTTCAGTAGCTTCGAGACCACCCCGGACGCGAGGCTTGCATCCTTCACGTGGACCACCGGGCCCGAGTACTGCGGTGCGATCTTCACGGAGGTATGGACCTGGCTCGTAGTCGCCCCGCCGACGAGAAGCGGCACCGAGAACCCCTCCCGCTCCATTTCCTTCGCCACATGCACCATCTCGTCGAGGCTCGGAGTGATGAGCCCCGAGAGCCCGATCACATCGACATTATTGTCCCGGGCGGCCTGCAGAATGTCGGGGGTGGGAACCATCACGCCGAGATCGATCACGTCGTAGTTGTTGCACTGAAGCACCACGCCGACGATGTTTTTGCCGATGTCGTGCACATCTCCCTTCACTGTCGCCATGAGAATCTTTCCTTTCTCGGGGGCGCCCTCTGCGGGCTTCTCGTCCTCGATGAAGGGTTCGAGGTAGGCGACCGCCTGCTTCATCACCCGCGCGCTCTTTACGACCTGGGGGAGGAACATCTTCCCCGATCCGAAGAGCTCACCCACGACGTTCATGCCGCCCATGAGAGGACCCTCGATGACGTCGAGCGCCCACTCGCGCGCATTCCGCGCCTCCTCGACATCGTCCTCGATGTAGGTGGTGATTCCCTTCACCAGGGCGTGGCTGATGCGCTCCTCCACGCTGCCCTCGCGCCAGGAGAGGTCCTGCACCTTCCCGCCCGATGTCTGCTCGACAGTCTCTGCAAGGTCGAGGAGACGATCGGTGGCATCCGCGCGGCGGTTCAGCAGCACATCCTCCACGTGCTCCAGGAGCTCCGGGGGTATCTCATCGTAAACGGCGAGTTGCGCGGGATTCACGATGCCCATGTCCATGCCCGCCTGGATGGCGTGGTAGAGGAAGGCCGCATGCATGGCCTCGCGAACGGTGTTATTGCCCCGAAACGAGAAGGAGACGTTGCTGACTCCACCGGAGATGCGCGCACCGGGAAGCGTGCGCTTTATCTCCTTCGTTGCCTCGATGTAGTCGATGCCGTAGTTGGCGTGCTCCTCGATGCCCGTTCCCACGGCAAAGATATTGGGGTCGAATATGATGTCCTCAGGCGCGAACCCCGCCTCATCGATGAGCAGGTGATAGGCGCGGGAGCAGATATCGACCTTGCGCTGCATGCTGTCGGCCTGCCCCTCCTCGTCGAAGGCCATGACCACCGTGGCGGCGCCGTACTTTCGGATCTTTCGCGCCTGCTCGAGGAAGGGCTCCTCCCCCTCTTTGAGACTGATGGAGTTTACGACGCTCTTCCCCTGCACACAGCGCAGGCCCCGCTCGATTACCTCCCACTTGGAGGAGTCGATCATGAGGGGGACACGGCTGATGTCGGGCTCACTCGCAACGAGGTTGAGGAAGATCTCCATCTCCCGGGCCGAGTCGAGCATGGCGTCGTCCATGTTGATGTCGATGGCCTGCGCGCCGTTCTCGACCTGGTCACGGGCAACCTCGAGGGCCTCCTCGTACTGCTTGGACTGAATGAGGCGGTTGAACTTTCGCGATCCGGCCACGTTGGTCCGCTCGCCTATGTTCACGAAGAGGCTGTCAGACCCGAGCGTAAGCGGCTCGAGGCCGCTGAAGAAGGTCACGCCTTCGCGACGCGCGGGGACCTGCCGTGGCGCCGCTCCCTCGCAGGCAGCAACGATCTGCCGTACGTGCTCCGGTGTCGACCCGCAGCATCCCCCGACGATGTTCAGGAGTCCCTCCTCGGCCATCCCGCCAAGGACGCCCGCCATGAACTCCGGGCTGTGGTCATACTCGCCGAACTCGTTCGGCAGGCCCGCATTCGGATGCGTCGATACCGGCACGTGTGCGACCTCGCCGATTTCGGATACGTACTCCCGCAACTGATCAGCACCGAGGGAGCAGTTCAGCCCGAAGCTGACGGGATCGGCGTGCTCCATCGAGTACCAGAAGGCGGTTGCCGTCTGTCCGGTGAGGGTGCGCCCGCTCTGGTCGGTGATGGTCCCCGAGATCATGATGGGGACGTCGATACCGGTCTCTTCCTCGAAGGTCTTCACTGCATAGATAGCGGCTTTGGCGTTGAGGGGATCGAAGATGGTTTCGATGAGTACCAGGTCGACCCCACCCTCGATCAGGCCGCGAAGCGCCTCACCGTAGGCTCCGGCAACCTGCTCGAAGGTCACGTCGCGAAACCCGGGATCGTTTACGTCGGGTGATATGGACAGCGTCTTGTTGGTCGGCCCGAGAACGCCGGTGACGAACCGCGGCCTGTCGGGCGTCTTCTCGGTGAAGGCATCCGCGGCGGCGCGGGCGATGCGGGCGCCCTCGGCGTTGAGCTCGTGTACGAGCTCCTGCATGTGATAGTCGGCCTGCGAGATGGCGGTGCTGTTGAAGGTGTTCGTCTCGATGATGTCCGCGCCGGCCTCGAGAAACTGAGTGTGGATGGCACCGATTATGTCGGGCCGCGTGAGGTTGAGAAGATCGTTGTTACCCCGCAGGTTTATCGGGCTTCCGTCTTTCGCGGTGAAATCGGCGAAGCGCTCGCCGCGGAAGTCCTCTTCCTCGAGGGCATGGGCCTGTATCATCGTGCCCATTGCGCCGTCGAGGAAGACGATGCGGCTGCGAAGTGCCTCACGGATGGTTGAAATGCGTTGTTCTCGCGTCATGGGGGTCCCTCTCAAGGTCGCTCAGTATACAGATCAGGACGGGATTTGGCCACTGCAGGGGCATTCGCCTACGGGACGCCGGCGGGTGCGTTCTGCACACTTGCACACAGACCATGCGGTGCATATAGTGGCACCACACACATACGCGAAAACTCGAGGAGGAACTCATGCGCCTGGATGGAAAGATCGCCGTCGTGACCGGCGGTGCACGCGGAATCGGAGAAGGTATCGGAAAGCTCATGTTGCAGGAAGGCGCGGAGGTCTACCTTGTTGATCTGCAGAAAGAAACCGTGGAGGCAACCGCTTCCGCCCTCGGGGAAAAGGCCCGCGGCCTCGCGGCAGACGTCTCGGACCCGGCATCAATCGAGAAGGTGTTCTCGGAGGTTCTCGGAGCCACCGGCGGACGGCTCGACATACTGGTGAACTGCGCAGGGATCGGCACACAGTCGCCGTTCATTGATACGCCGCTCGATCTGTGGAACAAGGCCATGGCGATCAACCTCACCGGGACGTTTCTCTGCAGCCAGCACGCCGCCCGCGCGATGGCCGAAAGCGGCGGCGGCTCGATCGTGAATATCGCATCGATCTCGGGCAGTCGCGCGGGAACGGGGCGCACCGTTTACGGAACCACGAAGGCCGGCATTATCCATCTGACGAAACAGATGGCCATCGAGCTCGCCTCGCGCGGTATCCGCGCCAATGCCGTCTCCCCGGGCCCGGTCGACACCGAGCTCACCAAGCAGGTGCACACCCGCTACCAGCGCGAGCGCTACTACGCCCAGATACCCCAGGAGCGCTACGGCACCATCGAGGAAATTGCAAACGCGGTGCTCTTCCTCGCCTCCGAGGAGTCCTCCTACATCACCGGGCACAACATCGACGTGGACGGCGGTTTTATGGCGGCGGGGCTGCTTACCCCTGAGGACCAGCAGTAGAAGCCCATGCCTGATCTTTCGTCTTCGTCGCTCTCAGCGGTGGCGGTCTTCTGCGGCTCGAACACCGGCGGACGCTCCGCCTACCGCAACGCCGCCGAAGAGCTCGGGCAGACACTTGCCGCCCGCGGCATCAAACTGGTGTACGGTGGCGGCAACGTCGGGCTCATGGGCGTGCTTGCCGATGCGGCTCTCGCGGCCGGCGGACGGGTGACGGGCGTTATGCCGCAGCATCTCGTCGACCGTGAGGTTGCCCATCGGGGACTCTCGGAGCTCAAAGTTGTCGCGGACATGCACGAGCGCAAGGCGACCATAGCCGCGGCATCGGACGCCTTTGTCACCCTCCCGGGCGGCCCCGGTACGATGGAAGAGTTCTTCGAGGCCTGGGTATGGCGGCTGCTCGGACTGCACGGGAAGCCCATAGGACTGCTGAATACCGACGGCTACTACGACAGACTCGAGGCGTTCTTCTCGCAAGTCGTCGCCGAGGGCTTCATGGCCGAGGACGCACGTCGCGCACTCGTGGTTGAGGCCGACGTGGATCGGCTCCTCGACCGTCTGTAGCCACTCCTACGGAGCGCTCCACTCCAGAAACCAGCCGGTCGCGGGCATTGCGTCGTCATCCAAGGCCCAGATGTGCGGTAGCGACCACGCTCCGGGCTGCAG
>JAWLDL010000166.1:0-5559 GCA_041686675.1 Spirochaetia bacterium
GGGGCGTGCATGAGAACGGTGGGGGTGCTGGCCGTGATCACCCTGCTGTTCGTACCCTACGCGCCGATACAGTGGGCGAGCGCATTCGTGATCATCGTAATCGGCGGATCGTGGATGTACTCGGAGACGCTGCGGCTCAACGTGAGCGTCGAGCGCGCCGCGGGCGAGATCCGGATGTTCCGCCACGAGGACGCGGAGATGCGCCTGAGAGTCCGAAACGGCGGCATGCTTCCGGTGCCCATGCTCCTCGTCTCCGACAGCACCGGAGAGCTCTACACCCGGGATGACTCCGCCTTCGTGCTCTCGCTTCCCGCCCGAAGCAGCCGCACGCTGCGCTACCGGCTGCGGGCCCACTATCGCGGGGTATACCCCCTCGGCCCGGTGCGCATGCGCACCGCAGATCCCCTCGGCCTCTTTCCCGTCGTGCGGGAGCTCGCCGTGCCCGGCCGTGTCATCGTCTACCCCCGCCACCGTCACATGACGCTCCCGAGAAAGCTCGGCGTACCCGTGGGCGGCGTGCGGGTTGAAACACCGCTTGCCGCGGACACCACCCGCTACCGCAGCCTCCGCGACTACGTCTCAGGCGACGACACGCGCCACATCGGATGGAAGGCGACCGCGCGCCACGGAAGCCTCAAGACGCGGGAGTTCACACCCACCATCGAGGCTCCGATCACCATCTTTCTCAACCTTCGGGCGGCCGACTTTGCCGATCGGCACATGATGCTCGCCGTGGAGCGCTCGGTCGAAACCGCAGCCTCTCTCGTCATGGCAGCGGCGCGCGCTCGGCGGAGCTTCAGGCTCCTCGCCTACGCCCACCTCGGGGACCTCGACTACGAGGAAGTCCGCGGCACCGGAGAGGTGACAGCACGTGCCGCCCTCGAGCTTCTCGCCCGCGCGGAGGCACGCTTCGACGACCCTGACACGGGCCCCGCACCGCCGGCCGGCGAGAGGCTCGCGGCAGCCGCGACATGGAGTCGGTCCGAGCGGCTGTTCTACGTCGGCCCCGTCCTCGCCGAGGAGGATCTCGACGGGCTCATCGCCTCCGGCGTGTCACCCGCGAAGGTCGAGCTCTATTACGTCGAAGAGCTTACCCGAAGGCACCACCCCGGCGCGGGGCACGGCCTACCCGTGCACGTGGTGCGGCTCTACGGAGAGGACGATGGCAACGCTGAGGCATGAGGCCGTCTATCGCGAAATCATCCATCCGGTGCTCGCGCTGCTGCCGCCGGTCATAGGCGGGCTCGCGGCGGCCTCACTCCTCGAGGATCTCCTCGCCCGGGATATCCTCTCGCCGCTCTTCGCGTTCGCGGTTGTCGCCGTGGGCGTCGTTGAGACGGTGGTTGGAAACCTCGTCTCCGCGCATCGCGGCGGCTGGGAGGCGCGGCTTCGGGAGTTTCTCCTCGTCGCCGGCCTCAGCTACCTGCTCTTCGCCGTCGCGGGTGCCGGACCGGCGGACGCCGCGGCCGGCGGCAGCGGGGCCGCGGGTGCCACCGATACCGCAAGCGCCGCGGCAACCGCCGCCCGCATCTTCGCCCCCAGGCTCGACCTCGTGGCCCGGGTGGTACTCGTCGCCGGCACCTGGTTTGCCGTCCACCGCCGCCACGAGGCGTTTCGCCCGCGCGAGGACTTTCTTCGAAGCGTGCGGGGGCGCGTCGGCCGGGAGCTCCGCCACACCATGCGCGACACCCGGGGCTTCGCAACCGACATTCTCCTTCGCCTGCGGGAGACCAGCACCGCCGCCGCCACCGGCTTCGTGCTGCTTCTCATTGCAAGCGCCCTCGTCTGGGCCTCAGAAGAGAGCCTTTCGGCCCGCTCGTTCGCGCTCATCGCGCTCTATGCGCCCGTTTCGCTGCTCGTCGCGGGACTCATCCACGCCTTCTGCGAGGAGTTCGCCGTGTACGGCGAGGGCATCCGCGTTCCGAACCGTTTTCTCCGGCGCCTTGCCACCGCAGCGGGCATCGTGGTGCTCACCGCCCTCGCCCTCTCCCTCCCCTTCGCACGAAACGCCTCCCCGCTCTCGCCTGCGGCGGTGCCCGCATGGTTCGAGGCCCTGCGCTCGTGGTTCGCCTCCCTGCCCGAGGCGGATATGCCCGACCCGCGCCGCTTTACGATGCCGCCGACCGAGGGGTTTCTCGGCGATTACAGCGTCCCGCCCGGGGTGCTCGCGGCCTCCCGGTTCTGGGATACCTTCTCGCGGGTGTTCCGCACCGTTGCGTTCGCGGTTGCCGGGGTCGGGGTTGCAGCCTTCCTCGCGTGGCCCGTGTTTTCGAGGCGCTTTCGCAGGCAGGTGCGGGCTTCGCGCCCCGGCCGCAGGGTTGTCGAGTACCTTCTCGGCATCCTGTCGCTGGGGGCCCTGGTGCTGCACACGCTCTCCCGCCTCGCGCGTCGGCTCGTCTCGGGTGCATGGCGGTTTCTCGGGGGTAGCGGGCGGGGTCGGGGCCGCGGGCCCGCCGGCAAGGCCGCGGACGCCGGCGGCGCTCCGGCCGCAGGCGGGGGTCGGACGGCCGCGCCTGATAGTCCGCCCCTCCGCCTCAGGCGGCAGCGGCATGTGATCCTTCGCAAGCTCGACGAGATAGCGGAGGCGGGCACAAAAAAGGGAGCGCCCTTCGAGCCGTCTCAGACGACCCGGGAGTACTCCCGAATGTTGCAGCTAAGCTATCCTGGTCTTGCCGGTGCGCTTCAGACGGTGGTCCGAACCGCCGAGAAGGCGCTGTATTCGAATCACCACCTGGCGCGGGGCGAATTACGCAACTTCGTGGAGGCCGCGCGCTCGGTCGTCCGGACGCTGCAGGACGCCGCCACGGGCTGAATCGGGCCTCCCTCAGAGCTCCTTCATGCGGTCGCGGATCCGGGCCGCTTCCTCGTAGTTCTCCTCATCGATGGCTTTCTGGAGCTCCTCTTCGAGCCTGTCGCGCTCGAGCTCCGTCTCCGAGGGGACCTCGGTTTCGGAATCTTCCTCGGTGATGAGGTTTATCGCCACACCCGCCTCGTCGACAATGGCCTCGGAGATGAACAGCGGGCACCGCAGCCGCGCGGCAATTCCGAGGGCATCCGAGGGCCGGGAGTCGATGCTGAGCTTCTTCATTCCCTGCTTGAGCAGGATGCGCGCGTAGAACGTGCCGTCCTTGAGATCGGTGACCTCAACGCGTTCCACCGTGACGCTGATCTTCTCCATCACAGAGATGAACAGGTCGTGGGTGAGGGGGCGCGGCATCGGCACGTTGCCCAACCCGATGAGAATTGACTGAGCCTCGAGCTGTCCGATGAAAATCGGGACGGCACGTTCGGAGCCGAGCGGCTTGACCAGGACGGCGTTGCCCTTATCGGTGCGTGCAACAGTCCAAATTTCCGCTTCAACCAACATCAGCTCCACCTAACTAAAAGTATACTACGAAAAACCAGGGTGGTTTTCAAACGACGAAGACGTCCGTCTGCCTCAATATACTATCGGGTGCCCGAATCGCCAAACGGGCGGGTCGCGCCGGCGGGTGCCGGAGAGGGGCCGGGGGTGGGTCGCCGCCCGCACCCGCCGGTCGCCGCCGGCGCTTGCCCCGGCGCGCCGGTGTAGCTATTCTTTCGCGCGGAGCAGTCGATCGATGAAAAGCGTTTCCTTCCCTCCGGTGTGGCACCGCAGCATTCTCCCGGCTCCGAGCCCCGACCAGGACGACATCGCACAACGGGCGTTCTCGGTCGCCCTCCTCGCGCTTGCCGGCGTGTTCGCCCTGTTCTCCGCCTTCCGCGCCACAGTCGGGGAGCTGCTGCCGGCCGTGGTCAACGCCGTCTTCGCCGCGCTCTTCGTCGCCTCATTCGCGCTTCTGCGGCGACGACAGCGGGCGCTCGCCATAACCCTCTCCCTCGTGGTCGGCGGCATTCTCATCCACACCTACATCCTGCTGATCCTCACCTTCGGCCTCGCGAGCGGCAATGTGGACTCGTCCCTGGTGCTCGTCTCGATGGTCAACATACTGCTCATCGCCTACATGGCCGAGGCACCCCGCAGCCTCGTCTTTGTAAGCGCCTACGCGATCGCGTTCAACGCGGCGAACGTGGTGCGCCACCTCGTGCAGGGTCCACCCGCCGACATCGTCAATCTGGCAAGCATCACCGTGTTTCTCATGCTCGGTATCCTGATGGGGTTCGCGCTGCATCAATTCAAGCGCGCCCTGATCCGGGCCCGCGACGAGGCCGAGGCGGCAAACCAGGCGAAAAGCGCCTTTCTCTCGAATATGAGCCACGAGATCCGCACCCCGATGAACGGCATCGACGGCATGCTGCGCATCCTCGAGGACGGCGAAACCACACCGGAACGGCTGCACTATTTCTCCCTTGCGCGCAATGCCTCGAAGTCGCTGCTCGGCATCATCGACGATATCCTCGAGCTCTCCAAAATCGAGACCGGCGCCTACAGCTTTCGCGAGGTGGACTTCCCGATCCGCCGCGTGGTCGATGAAGTGATCGAGGTGCTCTCGGTCAACGCGAGCGAGAAGGGCCTCGCACTCGATGTCGAGGTGAGCACGTCGGTGCCCGATTTTGTCCACGGAGACCCCGACAGGCTGAAGCAGATCCTCTTCAACGTGGTAGGAAACGCCATCAAGTATACCGATGAGGGACGGGTGGACGTTCGGGTGAGCGTGGGGCAGCGCCGCGGGACGAGGGCCCTGCTGCTCTTCGACGTGACCGATACCGGCGTGGGAATGACCGAAGAGGAGCAGGCGATTATTTTCCGTCCATTCTCGCAGGTGGATTCCAGCTACGCCAAGAGATACAAGGGAACCGGCCTCGGCCTGGCACTCTCGAAGCGCCTCAGCGAATCCATGGGAGGCGGCATCTGGTGCCGAAGCCGAAAGGGGGTGGGCAGCACCTTCTCATTCACCGTGTGGCTCGGCGTGGCCGAAACCCCGGTCGATCACGCGCACGTCGCCGCGGACCACGACACGGCTCGCCCGCTTTCGATCCTCGTCGCCGAGGACGATCGCATCAATCAGGTGGTTATCCGCAAGAACCTCGAGCGCGCGGGCCACACCGTGCGTATCGTCGGCGACGGACGCGCCCTCCTCGACGTATTGCCCTCCGTCCGGCCCGATGTGGTGCTCATGGACGTGCAGATGCCAGGCCTCGACGGCGTGGAGGCCACGCAGCGCATCCGTTCGGACATGCCCCCCGACGTGCGAGGCGTACCCGTCATCGCGCTGACAGCCTACGCCTCTGACGAGGACCATGACCGCTTCATGAAGGCAGGCATGGATGCCCACGCGCTCAAGCCCGTGGACATGCCGCGGCTCTTCGAAACCATCAGGCAGGTGATGGGTAACGCGCGTTAACGCGCCGCCGCGAAAGTCTCACGGAAAGCCACAAAATCCCACCGGAATATTGACTCAGGAAGGAAAGATCGATATTACTATGGGCGATGATCGGAGATCAGGACTACTTCAGCGGCGGGGATGTCATCTGGAACCTCCGAAGCGGCGACAAGTTCAACGCCATACGTGAAATCGTATTCAACGCTCCCACGTTTGCGCGCGTGGAGGGACTCGATCTCGACGCGTTTGCCGAGAC
>JAWLDL010000167.1:0-5509 GCA_041686675.1 Spirochaetia bacterium
CTCACGAACTCGGGGCTCACCGGCGGCGCGTTCGGTCCGCGCGACATTGCAACGACACCGGTTCTCACCAGCTCGATGATGCCATAGGGCCGAACAGCCCCAATGAAGCTGTCAAGCTTCCCTTCGTCCCCGGTTATCTCCACGATGATGGATTCGGGGTTGAAGTCTACAACCTGCGCCCGGTAGATCTCCACGATCTGCAGGAGCTCCGAACGGGTATCCGGACTCGTTGCCACCTTGACCAGCGCAAGATCGCGCGCGACGGAAGGATGCGGTGTGACATCCTCCACGCGAATGACGTTTACCAGCTTGTAGAGGTTCGCCTCTATCCGCGTGGCGGTCAGGTGATCCGCCTCGAGGCAGATCGTCATCCGTGAGACGCCCTCCTGATGGGTGTGGCCCACGGTGAGGGAATCGATATTGAAGCCCCGTCGCCGAAAGAGCGACGCGACCCTGTTGAGCACGCCGGGCTTGTCCTCGACGTACACGGCAAACATTCTCATTACGGTGTCAGTCATGTCTTCCTCCTGGATCTCGTCGCATTACATCGCGTCGCCGGCGGTCTCCACCAGCGGATTCTCCGACTGCGGTCGGCGGATCATGTTCTGGAGGTCGTTTCCGCTGGGCACCATGGGATACACGGTGTCCTCCTGCTCGACGCGAAAATCGACGACGACGGTCCCGCTGGTGCTCTCGGCTTTGCGGATCGTCGCCTCCACCTCACCCCGGGTCTTGCATCGAAGACCGGTCAGCCCATGGGCCTCGGCCAGCTTGACGAAGTCGGGGTTCTTCATCGGGGTGGCGGAGTAACGCTTGTCGTAGAAGAACTCCTGCCACTGCCGCACCATTCCGAGGAAGTTGTTGTTGATAATTGCAATGTTGATGTCGAGGCCCTCCTGCGCACACGTGGAGAGCTCTGCGGCGGTCATCTGGAAGCCACCGTCGCCGGCGACGACCCAGACCTGCTTGTTCGGCTGGCCGAACTTCGCCCCGATACCCGCGGGAAGCGCGAAGCCCATCGTGCCGAGGCCGCCGGAGGTGATGTGGTGCATGGGCAGGTTGTGCGCGTAGTACTGTGCCGCCCACATCTGGTGCTGACCGACGTCGGTGACGAGCACCGCTTTCCCGCCGGTGTAATACGACAGATCGTTTATCACGTGTGCCGCGTAGAGGTGACCGTTGTCGGGCAGGCGCTGGATATCCCGCACTGAGGCCTCTCCCCGCAGATCGGACAGCCTCGAAAGCCAGTCCGCCCGCGGCTGTGCCTGTACCATCGGCGTGAGCCTGTCGAGTGTGTCACGCAGGTCGCCGACGATGCCCACGTCGGCGCGTACGTTCTTGTTGATCTCGGTGGGATCGATATCGATGTGAATCTTGCGCGCGGCCTGCGCGTAGGTCTTGATGTTGCCCGTCACCCGGTCGTCGAAGCGCATGCCGAGGGCAATCAGCAGGTCCGCCTCCTGAATGGCCTGGTTGACCCAGGACTCCCCGTGCATGCCCATCATCCCCTGGTTCAACGGATGGTCGATGGGAAATCCGCCGAGTCCGAGAAGGGTCATGCCGGCCGGCACATTGGCCTTCTCCACGAACTTGCGAAGCGCCTCCTCGGCGCCGGACATCATGATACCGTGGCCGGCAAGAATGACCGGGCGCTCAGCCTCGTCGATCATACGGGCGGCGCGCTCGAACTCACCGGCAGGGGCGCTGAGGTCCGGCCGATAGCCGGGCATGCGCACCGGCTCGAGGTTCGGCGACCAGTCGATCTCCGCCTGCTGCGCATCCTTTGTGATGTCCACGAGCACAGGGCCGGGGCGCCCCGAGCGCGCGATGTAGAAGGCTTCCCGCAGTGCGGACTCGAGGTCCGCGGGGTCGGTTACGAGGTAGTTATGCTTGGTAATCGGCAGTGTTACGCCGGTAACGTCCGTTTCCTGGAATGCGTCCGAACCGATCGCCGCTCCCGGCACCTGACCGGTGATGCAGACCATGGGCGATGAGTCCATCATTGCCGTTGCGATTCCGGTGACCAGATTCGTGGCCCCCGGACCCGATGTCGCCATTGCAACGCCGACCTTTCCGGTCGCGCGCGCGTACCCGTCCGCCATGTGGGCCGCCCCCTGTTCGTGGCGCACCAATACGTGTCGTATCGGATACTCCAGCATGGCGTCGTACGCGGGTAGAATGGCGCCACCTGGATAGCCGAATACGACTTCCACACCCTCGCGAACGAGTGTTTCCCAGATGATCTGAGAGCCTTTCCTCCGCATACGATCCTCCTCTTGTCCTCTCGTCGTGCCTATGGTTCCGCCACGGGGCGCACCATGAGGATAGTTTTGTGAACGCTATGGATCATTAACGAATTAGTCAAGGAATATATGCAAAAAGGTGGGAGAAAATCGTAAACCCATACAAAAACTACGAACCAAAGGCGAGGAATTATTCATCAAGGGCGAACGGGGTCGGCCGCTCGGGTCGTCGATCGCCGCTGCCGCGCCGGGCGCAGGCCCCTACTGCTGCTTGCGGCGTGAGTGAACGAAGCGGGCGAAGTCGTTTATGTTCTTGACCAGGATGTGGTCCTGCAGGATCTCGACCCGGCGCTGAGAGGCAAAGTGATTCAACACCTCACGGCTCTTCTCGGGTGATATCCCCGCCCAGTGGGCAACATCATCGGCCGTCGTGTAGAACCTCCGCTCGTCGCTTTCCTCTTCCGCCTCGGTCGTTCGCTGCTCGTCCTGCAACTCATTGAGCATGAGGAAGACGTCGGCAACCTTTGCCTGCTCGTCCTCGAGGGTAAGAATCATGAAGCGGCGCCGCTGGTCGTATATGCGCTTTGTGAGCAGCTTCAGAAGCTTGAGTGCAATCTGCGGATTTCCGCGCAGCAGGATCTCGAAGTTCTCGCGGTTGAACTCCAGGGCCCGCACCGGATCGAGCGCCATCGCGTTCGCCGAGCGGGGAGCCTCTTCGAGGATAGCCATCTCGCCGAAGATCTCTCCCGGCTGCAGGATGTCGATGGTCTTCTCGATATCACCAATGATCTTCGAGATCTGAACGCGCCCTTCCTGGATCAGGTAGAAGGAATCGCCCGGCTCGTACTCACAGAAGATGAGGTCTCCCTTTCTGAAGTTCACGGCAAAGCGTTGGAAGGCCTGCGAGTTCAGCTCCATGCTCAGACTTCCTCCAGCGCACGGATGGCCTTATTGACCTTGCGCTTGAGCCCGGCGTCGATGTCGGGCAGCGAGAGGATCTTCTTGTAGAAGGTGTCGGCGCGGTCCCCGTCCCCGTTTTCCTGATAGCTCTGGCCGATATAGAACAGGGCATCCGGTAATTCGGAGGCCTTGGGGTACTTCTGCAGGAACTGCGTGAAGTGCTTTATTGCCGCGTCGTAGTGCTTCATGTAGAACAGGCTTCGGCCGATCTCGAAAAGTGACTTTACGATGTACTCCTGCTCGTCGGCCGACTTCACGATCTCCTTGAACGCCTCAAGAGCCTGCTGATACTCCTGCCTGCCGAGCATGCTGACCGCCTCATAGTAGCGTCGGGCGGAGTCGGAGAGGCTCTTTCCGGTCTGGGGCTTTGATACCTCGCTCCCACCGACGCCTTCCGGAGCCGGTCCCTTTCCCTCGCCGTAGCGCTGGGCATATTCCTCGGCGGTCCGTGCGAGGCGATTCGCCTCCTCGTGGAAGCGCCCCGAGGGATAGTAGGTCAGGTACTTGTTGAAGGCGTAGAGGGCATGATGGTACTGCTTCTTCTTCATGAAGTACTGCCCGTTTCGGAAGAGGCCCTCTTCGGGTTCCATCTGCTCTTCGGCGAGAAGATTCGATACTTTGGCGTGAATGCGCCGCAGCTGGTTCGAAAACACCTTGAGCATCTTCATGATGATGCGGGTGTTCTGACTGACGAGCTGCTCGAACTCGGAAACCGAGAAGGTAACGACATCCGTGTCGGATAGCACCACGGCGTTCTCCTCCCGCGGATACTTGCCGAGGGCGGACTTCACGCCGAAGAACTCACCGGTCTGGATGTAGTCATGCACTTCCTGACCGGTCTCGATGTCGTTGGAGTTCAGGCTGACCCGTCCGGCCTTCAGAATGAATATGCGGTCCGCCGTATCACCCTTGAAGTAGATGACCGAGTTGGCCTTGTAGTGCATCGCCTTGGGCACGGCCATTCCTCCTCGGAGCTACTCTAAACAACACTGACGGGAAAATCAAGGTAAATGATCCAGCGCATGTTGACGGTAGCTTTCTTTCGGGCAATGATTTCTCTGCATGGTCGATCTGCAGACGCACTCCACAGCATCCGACGGACTGTTGACACCGACCGAGCTCGTGGAATTCGCGGCCTCGGTGGGTGTCACAGCCCTCGCTCTCACCGATCACGATACCGTTGCCGGCATCCCGGAGGCGCGTGAGGCCGGCCGCGCCCACGATGTCACCGTCATCGCGGGGGTCGAGCTCGAGGCGGATTTCAACATCGGCGCGCTCCACATCCTCGGTCTCGGCCTCACACGCCTCGATGCGCGCTTCGAGGCCGGGCTCGCCGTCCTTCGCGAGGAGCGCACCCGCAGGAACCTCGCGATGCTCTCCCGCCTGACGGAGCTCGGCATCGAGGCCGGATACGACGAGCTCGTCTCCTATGGGCACGGGGGCGTGGTCGGACGACCCCACCTTGCCCAGCTCCTCGTCGACCGGGGTGTTGCCGAGCACTATCAGGATGCCTTCGACCGCTTTCTCGCCGACGGCGGCCCGGCTCACGAGCCGCGCAGCGCACCGAGCATTGCCCATTGCATCAACCTCATCCACGATGCGGGGGGCCTGGCCGTGGTGGCGCATCCGCGCACCCTGCGGCTGTCCTCCTGGAGGAAGCTCACCGACGCATTCAGCCGATGGAAGGCGCTCGGGCTCGACGGCGTGGAAGCGTATTTTGCGGGCGCCTCCCGTGATGTCGCCCATCATTACGCCGAGATTGCGCGTCGACTCGGACTGCTGGTGACCGCCGGCAGCGACTATCACGGTCGCTGGGGCCGGCCGGGAATTACCGGCGTCGGAATGGAGATAGATGATGCGTTTGCCGCCCCTTTCCTGCCCGAGGCCGCTCAGCGACAGGAGATGCCGAGATGAAACGCGCGGCAGCCTTTGTTGAGCACATAGGTTCGCGCGCACTCGTCCGGCTCGGCGGGACAGCCTACGCCCTCGGATTCTTCTACGAGGTGTTGAAGGAAACGCTTTTTTTCGTGCGCCGCAAGAGCGTGGGCATCCGGGTGCTCACCATGCAGATCCTCTTCACCGGCGTGGAGGCCCTCTCCGTCATTGCCGTCCTCTCGGTGGCCCTCGGTGCGGTCATCATCGTGCAGGGGCTCAGTCTCCTGCCTCAGTTCGGTCAGGGGCAGCTCATCTACCAGATCCTTATCACAGTCATCACCCGCGAGCTCGGTCCCATCCTCACCGCATTCATCATCATGGCACGCTCGGGAACCGCCATAACCACGGAGCTCGGGACCATGGCCATCAAC
>JAWLDL010000168.1:0-5487 GCA_041686675.1 Spirochaetia bacterium
GAGATTATCACCGTCGAGAACGCCGCGGCGGCGTGGATCGCGGGCCCGGACGGGCGCTCCGCCGGATACCGCGAAAACCGCACACGCACCGAGCTCGACCCGGTCGACTTTGACAGGCTGAAGCAGACTTTGCTCTTCGAGTTTCCCGGGGGAGATGAGCTCACGCTGGGGTTCGTCCCCGTGGAGGGCGAAGAAGTGAGGCTCTTCCACGTCCGCCCGGGCGCGGTTCCCGGCACCGAGCGGGGCTGGATTACCACCGTCGAGGCAGCAGACGACGAGGAGTCGCGGGTGCGTCTCCTGCACCTCGGCCCCGACGGGCCGAGCTTCATCGACCCATAGCGTGCCCCCGCTTACGCGACGGTCGCTGCAAGGGCGAACCCCACCACTCCGACGAGGAAGAACAGTAGCACCGTCCGGAGGCCGGGAGCGTGCTCCTCGATGCGGTGGGCGATGCGTCCGCCGATTTCCGTCTGCGTGAGCCGGTAGACCACGAAGCCGAGCGCGAGAAGAATGGCCGTATCGAGAAGCTTTGCGGGTGCGAAGGCGGGCGACATCGTCGCGAGGCCACTGCCGGGGGCAAGAAGGCCCTGCAGCAGACCGAGCGCGGTTCGGGGAGCGAGTCCGACCGTAACGCAGAGCAGGGCGATGAGGCTCATGCCGACCGTTGCCCCAGGCGGCAGGATGCGCTCGCGCGCCTGTGCCGGGGCCCGCTCCCCCTCGGAGTCGCGCGCACCGGGGCGGAACACTCGGGAGAGTTTTATGAATGAGGCCGCCGTCCCGATGGCGGTCAGGTTCAGGAGCATGTAGGCCGGTGAGCCGGCGAGGGCGGTCGAGATGGCTACTTTGCTCGCGTAGCCGTTGAATCCGGGAACGCCCGCAATGGAGAGGGCCCCGACGCCGAAAAGGACTGCGAGGAGCGGCGCGCGGCGCCCGAGGCGCGGCATGCGATACAGGTTGCGTTCACCGGTGAGATGCACGGCGGTGCCGACGCTCAAGAAGAGGAGGCTCTTGAACAGGGCGTGATTGAGGGCGTGGTAGACCGCCGCCGAGAGGGCGAGAGTTCCGCCGGCATCGGCTGCCGCCGCCGCGCCGGCAGGGCCGCCCGAGACAGTGATTGCCGCTGTGGCGCCCCCGGCTGCGCCGAGTGCCGCGAGCACGTAGCCCATCTGGGAGATCGAGTGGTAGGCGAGGAGTTTCTTTGCATCGCGCTGCGAGAGGGCCCAGACCACGGCGACAATCGCGGTGACCGCACCGATCCACAGGAGCAGGTGGGCGAACATCCCGGGGCTGAAAACGGTGATGATGCGCACCATGGCAAAAAAGGACACCTTGATGAGCACACCCGAAAGCAGCGCCGAGATCGGATGCGGCGCGTAGGCGTGAGCCTCCGGCAGCCAGGTGTGAAACGGAATGAAGGCCGTGCGGACACCGATACCGACCACGAGTGCGACCAGGGCGAGGCGAAGGGTTCGCAGGCGGACGGGGTCCTCGATCGCTGCGTAGAGAGAGGTGATGTCGGCGAAGGCGAGCGTACCGAGCTCCCGATAGATCACGAATACACCGAAGAGAAAGAAGAAGATGCCGACCGAGCTCAGAACGAGGTACTTGAAGGAGGCAACGAGGGCCGTACCCTCACGGTGGTACGCGATGAGCACGTATGCGGAGATGGCGATGATTTCGAAGCTCACGAACATGTTGAAGACGTCGGTGGTAAGCACCACGCCTTCCATCCCCGCGACGAGAAGCATGAAGAAGAAGTAGAACTCGGGGCCGTACTCACGGTGGGCGACCGCATAGAGCGAGATGAGAAACGAGAGTCCGAAAACCAGCACCGATGAGAGCCACGCCAGACCGTCGAGTTTCAGACCTATACCGACCGGCACCGGCCACCCGCCGAGTGTGTAGGTTGCCACGCGCCCGGCGCTTGCCGCTGCATACCCGAACCCGAGAGCCACCGCACCACCGAGGAGCACGACAGGTGTGACCAGCGTAAGTGCCCGTACCAGCGCCGGCCGCCGGTCGATCCCCGGTAACTTCGCGGCAAGAGCAGCCGCGGCACCGCCGAGCGGCAGCACGAGAAGCAGAATCACAGGATCAGTCACGGGTGCTCCACGCCTCCGCTTCTATGCTGCGGATGTCCAGGGTCCCGTATCTGCGATACAGGAGCACCGCGAGCGCGAGCCCGAGCGCGATGATGCAGATGCCGACCACGATCGCGGTCAGCATCAGCGCCTGAGGCAGCGGATCGACCATGACCGCCGCGGCGGCCGCACCTGTCTCAGCTCCTTCCCGTATCGGCGCCGTGCTGCCGAAGCGCGCCCCGTGGTGGACGAAGAACATCACGATCGCGCCGTTCATGATACTGAGGCCCACGATCTTCTTGATGATATTCGGCTTCGAGAGTACCCCCCAGAGGCCGACGAGGAATATGAGGCCGATCAGATACTCGCTCACCCCGACTCCTCCCTGAACAGATGCAGCGCGATGAGACTCACCCCGGCGCCCACCTTGATGCCGATGACGATGTTGAGCGCGAAGACGAAGCCGACGCGCGGGACGGCAAAGCCCGGGGGAAGCACGTTTTCGAGGAAGTAACCGCCCACCGCCACCCCCGCCACGCCGAGGGCGAGGAGCAGGATATAACTCGCGGCTTCCGCGATGGAGAGCTTTGCCGGTGGGAAGGCCGTCATCGCCACGGTGGGGTCCCGGCCGAGGGCCAGCAGAATGATCCCGGAGGCCATCACCACGCCTCCCTGGAATCCGCCGCCGGGCGTGCGATGCCCGAATGCGACAAGGTAGAACCCGAAAAGAAGAATGTAGGGCGAGAGCTTTCGGGCAATAACGTCGATGATGTCGGTCTTTCTCATCGCTTTGCTCCCACCAGATAGACGATACCTGAGACGGCAAGAAGCAACACGATGGTCTCGCCCAGCGTGTCGTACGCGCGATAGCCGAGATAGATCGCGGTGACGAGGTTGAAGGCGCCGGTTTCCTCGGTGCCACGCTCGAGAATGTGGACGCGAATCGAGTCGAGCGCTCGCGGCGTTTCCGAGCCGGTGGCATCGGCCACTGGCGTCGCGATTTCCGGAACCACGCTGAGTACGAGGAACACCGCAATCGCCAGGAGCGCCGCGGCGTCCACCATCACCCTGACCACTCGCCTCATGTGTTGTCCCTCCGCTCGGTCTTGTGAACCGCCCAGACGAAGACAAGGGTGCCCACCCCGGTGCCTACCGCCGCCTCCGTCAGCGCGACGTCGGGGGCGTGGAGAATAAAGAAAAAGAACGAGCTCAACAGGCTGAATACCGAGATCAGAATAACGGCGGTGAGGAGGTTCCGCACCTGCAGGGAGAGCACGGCGACAATGACGAGAAGGATGAGCACGATATCAGTCATCGTCTGTGTGGAGTCCTCCTCGCCTCATGTGACTGCGGCGCCACGGGATCATCTCGTTGCGCCATGCAAAGCGGGCCACGATGTGTGCGGCAACAGGACTCGAGACGAAGAAAAAGAGGGCGATGACCGCAAGCTTCCCCGTCATCTGATCCCAGCCGGCGAGAAACATGCACCCCACGATTACCGAAAACACCGAGGTCGTGGTGGCGGTGGAGGACGCCTGAAGCCTCGTATAGACGTCCGGAAAGATGAGCACGCCGAGATGTCCCATCACGGCGAATATGATGCCGAAGCCGAAGAATACGCCGGCTACCCAGATCATCGGCTTGCCTCCTTGGAGTCCACGTATCGCGTGATGGCGAGAATGCCGACGAAGCCGAAAATGTCGTAGACCAGCGCAACATCGAGATAGACCGAACGGGCTTCACTGACGGCCACGAGCACGAGGAGCGCCAGGATCTGCGAGGCGACGATGTTCAGGCCGATCATGCGATCGACCACGGTCGGGCCGATAAGCGTCCGGACCATCCCCACCACGCTCGAGGCGAGAAAGAAATAGATCATGAAGCGAAGCATCACGTCCATATGCGCTTGAGAATGCGCTCGTAGCGCCCCTTCACGAGCTCGCCGGCGTACTTCGAGTGCGTGGTGCGCGCATCGAGCCAGTGCACGATGAGGTGATCGTCGTCGAGGTCGAGGGTGATGGTTCCGGGCGTGAGCGTGATGGAGTTCGTGAGCGCCACGCGGGCGATATCGCTCGAGAGTCGCGTGCGGAAGTGAACGACGCCCGGGTTTATGCGCCCGCGCAGGATATTCCACAGTACCCGGAAGCTGGCGACGTACATCTCGAAGATGAGAACGGCGGCGTATACCACCAGCATGTGCACCTGGGGTATGAGGGAACGACGCGCAGCCTCCTCCTGCTCGATGAAGAGCGAGTAGGTGAGCAGGGCGACGATGAAGGAGAAACCGAGGCCGATCAGCAGAAAGCGCGGGTCAACCGTCCACGTGAACAGGACCCAGCCGACCATCAGGTAGACGGTGGTCAATCCGATGCGGACCACATTCCAGCGCGCCTGTCGGCTGATCACCGCTTCGCCTCCCGCTCGGCAAACAGCTTCGGAATCTCCTCCGCGCGTTGCTCCGCTTCGAGGGCATTGCGGAACTCGGTGTCATGCAGATACCGTGCGAGCCTGCTCAGAAGCCTCAGATGCGCCGTGTGGGAACCTGTCGGCCCGACGAGCAGGAAAACGAGTGTGACCGGCATGTTGTCCGGAGCATCGAACTTTACGCCTTCAGAGGAGCGACCGAAGGCCAGGGTCGTTTTCGGTACCTCGTCGGAGAGCTTGTGCGGCACGGCAATACCGTTCCCGATCGCGGTGGAGGTCAGCTTCTCCCGCTCGAGGATCTCATCGACAAGGGTGCGGGCATCTCCGATCTTGCCGGCGCTCTCGAGCGTCGCGACGAGCTCCTCTATGACCGCCCGCTTCTTGCGCGCGGAGAGCTCCAGTACGACGCAGCTCGAGTCGAGAATTTCCGAGAACGATTCGGTCACGTTACTCCTCCTGTCCCACCAGCCCGGCGGCGTGATCCACCGGTATCGTGAAGAAGATTCCCGTGCCCGGGGCTGAGAGCCCTCCGCAGACGTCATCGAGCAGCTTCTCGAGATCAGGGATAAGCTCTTCGTCACGAACAACCGACAGAATGGTTTTGTTATAGGGCTTGTTGCCCTTCATGAACTCTTTGAAGTCCGCGAACAGCGGCACCTCATAGGTAAGGAAGCGTCCCATGCCCTCTGAGTCGAGGATGGTAGCGCCTTCGATGCCCGCCTCCACATAGGCCTCGAGTACCTGCTCGAGAAGTTCTTCCTTGTTCAGCACGAACACGACGAGTTTCATGGTATGTTGGCGCGCATTATAGCGCGTGTCCGCAATGAGGAAAACCGGAAACCGCGCCCGCCTGCCCGCAACCGGCGGCAGCACGGCTGCGACCCTGTCACACACAGAAGCGCCCCCGACGTATCGGGGGCGCTCCGGCTGTTGTCTGTTGCGATCAGCGTCGCCAGATATCGTCGTTGCCGCGCCTGTCGTC
>JAWLDL010000169.1:0-5458 GCA_041686675.1 Spirochaetia bacterium
GTCGCCGCGTGGAGCAGTACTACTACGACGAGAACGGCGATCTCAGCCGGCGCGTGGTGGAGGTAGCCGGCCGCACCGTCCGTGAGGTCCTCTACTCCGGCGACCGCATGCGCGAAGAGATCACCTATCGCAACGGTGAGCCCTTCCTTCGCGTCACCTACCGCGATGACAACCCCGTCTCGCGTGAGCTGGTGTCGGGGCGGTAGCGCGATGCGGGGAAACTGGGTCCTGTTCGTCTCTCGACGCCACTTTCGCACCAGGCGCCGCGAGCAGGGGCACACCGCATCGGTGCTCTCGGTTACAGGCATTGCCGTCGGCGTCATGACCCTCGTCGCCGTGCTTGCCGTGATGAACGGATTCCAGATCGGGACCATAGAGAGCATCCTCGAGATCAACTCCTACCACCTGCGCGTGCGGGGGCTCACTGCGGCCGGCGAGGTACCCGGCGTCGCCGCTGCACCCGACGCCGCCGCGGGTGATGCCGCAGGGGGCGCCGGGGCGCCCGAGCGGGGCTTCGCCCGCCGCCTCGACGGCATCCGCGGCGTGGCCACCGCCATCCCCTTTCAGGAGCTGCAGACCCTCGCCCGCAGCCGCTACGCGGGCCCCGAGGCGGTTGTCCTCCGCGGCGTGCCGGCCGATATCCGCACGCGCGACCGCGGCTTCGCCGGGAATCTCGAGCTCGTTGCCGGCCGCTTCGACATTGCCTCTCAGGGGGCGGTGGTGATCGGTATCGAGCTCGCGCGCATGCTCGGCGTCGGCGTGGGGGATCCCATCACCTTCGTGAACCTCGGCGGCGATGACTTCAACGCGGCGAACCCCGAAGAGACCGAGCTCACGGTGCAGGGCCTCTTCCGCACGGGCTTCCTCGACTACGATCGCAGCTGGGGGTTCGTTTCCCTCGACCAGGCACAAAACAGCTTTGCCGCAGGGGAAGCGGTCACCTGGGGGGTGAAGCTCGAAAACCGCTTCAACGACCGCCTCGCGGCCTCACGCCTCGAGCAGGCCCTCCCGTCGGCGGCGTCGATCGTCTCCTGGCGGGAGTTCAACCGCTCCATTTTCGGCGCCCTCCGTCTGGAGAAGACGCTCATGATGCTGCTGGTGGGGCTGATCTTCGTGGTGGTCGGCGGGAACATCTATCAGTCCCTGCGTCGCAGCGTGGTCGAGCGGACGGAGGAGATCGCCGTGCTGAAGGCCCTCGGGGCACCGCCCCGCAGCATTCGCACCGTGTTCACCCTCGAGGGGCTCATGATCGGCCTCCTCGGCGGGGTCATCGGCGTGGCGCTGGGGCTGCTGGTCTCTGAGAATGTCAACGGCGTGTTCGCGCTGGCGGAGTGGACCGTGAACGCGGTCGGAAGCATTCTGCAGCTTCTCGGCGGCGTGATGGGCGAGGGGCAGTTCACGATATTCTCGCCGGCCTACTTCTACATCACCGAAGTGCCCACCCGCGCGGTGCTGTGGGAGACGGCGGGTGTCTTCCTCTTTGCGCTCGTCTCCGCCACGGCGGCCGCCTACTTCGCCTCCTTTCGCGTGGCGCGTATCAAACCAGCGGAGGTCCTGAGAAACGAATGAGTACCACGATTCTCGATCTGGCACATGTAGCAAAGACCTTCGTCACCGGGGCGGAGGAGCTCCACATCCTCACCGACGTCAACCTGGCGGTGGCTGCCGGCGAGACGGTGGTCATTACCGGGGAGAGCGGCTCGGGGAAGAGCACCCTCCTCAACCTCATCGGCGGGCTCGATACGCCGAGCAGCGGCACCATCGAGGCGGCCGGATATCGCGTCGATTCGCTGCCCGAGTCGCAGCTGACCCGCTACCGCAGCAGTGTGGTGGGCCTGGTGTTTCAGTTCCACTTCCTGCTCAAGGATTTCACTGCCCTCGAGAACGTGATGATGCCCGCGTTCATGAGCGGCGTCACGCGCGATGAGGCCACCGAGCGCGCACGCAGGCTCCTCACGGACGTGGGCCTTGCGGATCGAACGGACCACTTCCCGACCCAGCTCTCCGGGGGTGAGCGCCAGCGCGTGGCAGTGGCGCGCGCGCTCGTGAACGATCCCGACATCATCCTCGCCGACGAGCCCACCGGAAATCTCGACGAGGGGAACAGCCGAACCGTCGAGAACATCCTCTTCGACCTCGTACGCGAGTACGGAAAGACGCTGCTGCTCGTCACGCACGACGTGAGCCTGGCCGAGCGCGGTGAGCATCACCTCCATCTCGTGCACGGACGGGTGTCCACCGCATGAAGCCGCTTGCCTCCCTCGTTCTTTCGGTCCGCTACCTCGCGGGTCGCGGCGAGCGCGGCGGCGCGCGGATTCGCTCGGCGGTCATCGGCGTCGCGGTGAGCCTCGTGCCGCTTGTCGTCGTCATGCAACTCGCCGACGGAATGATACAGGGCATCACCGACCGCTTCATCGAGGCGGGTACCTACCATCTGCAGGCCATCCACGCTCCGGATATGAGCGCCGAAGAGGTCGCCGAGGCCGCGGACCGTATCGCAGGCATACCCGGCGTGACCGTGGTGACGCCCGAGCGCCGCGGCATGGGGCTTCTCTCCTCGGAGGCAGGGCGCAGCGGCGTCACGGTTCGCGCGATTCCCGCCGACGCCTGGTCCGGGGACGCCGGGCTTCGGCGCTACGTCGACGTGGAGGCCGGCAGCTTCGACCTCTCCGACGAGAACAGCGTCGTTATCGGCCGTGCGCTGGCCGAGGAGCTCGACGTCGATCCCGGCGACCCGGTGCGCCTTCTCACCGTCAGGCCTCTCGACAACGGCGGCTTTCTGCCCCGCGTCTCACGCTTCACGGTGGCCGGCGTCATCAGTACCGGCTATCAGGAGCTCGATCAGCTGTGGGTCTTTATGCCCTTCGAACGGGGGATGCGCGTGCTTCCGCCCGGCTCGAGCCGGCAGGTCCTCGGAATCAAGATCACCGAGCCGTACTCGCTGCCGAATCCGCTCTTTGCGAGCGGGCGCGGCGGTGAGGCCCGATATCTGGCAAACGAGGTAGCCCGCAGGCTGGGCACCGAGTGGCGCCTGTTTACCTGGTACGAGCTCGAGCGCTCGCGCTACATGTCGTTCCGCACCACCAAGAATCTCCTGGTGTTCATCATGGCCCTCATCGTCGTGGTGGCGGCGGTCAACATCTCCTCGTCCCTCGTCATGCTCGTCCTCGAGAAGCAGTCCGAGATTGCCATTCTCAAGAGTATCGGCGCGAGTCCGGCGGGGATCAGGCGCGTGTTCGTCCTGGCCGGGTTCTTCACCGGCGTGCTCGGCGCCGCGCTCGGGCTCGCCGTGGGCCTGGCGCTTGCCGTGAACATAAACGGCGTCCTCGCCGGCATCGAGGCCGTGGCCGACTGGATACAGGGCGGCGTGTATCTTCTGCTCTCGCCCCTGGTGGACGACGTGCCCCGTAACCTCAACGTGTTTCACTCCGAGTTCTATCTCGAGACGATTCCGATCACGGTCGATCCCGCCCAGCTGTTCGCGGTGGCCGCGCTTACGGTGTTACTTGCCACCCTCGCGGCGCTGGTGCCCGCCTATCGGGCCGGCCGGATCCGGCCGCTCGAGGTTATGCGGCGGCATTAATGAGAATTGCTTAACTTGCCGTTTGAGAGAAAATACACTAAATTCAAGTTGTGCAGCCGGGGACTGAACGCCGGAATCCGTCACGTGTCTTTTGCATTGCCGCCGCATGCGATGTAGACTGAACACAGGGAGGCAATGTGCTGTGCAACATCTGCGGTGAACGAGAAGGCGTCATCAAGATCCAGCGGGTCTGGGGGAAGCAGACCGAAGAGCTGATGCTCTGTGAAGGCTGTGCTCTCGAGCTGGGTATCGAACCGGAATCGACGATGCCGACGCCGAGCGTGCAGGAGCTGGTCTCGGGTGCGTTCAACGCCGACCCGGAAGCGGAGGAGGACGCCCGTTGCGACGGCTGCGGCAGACTCTATCGCGACATCCGCCAGACAGGTGAGCTTGGCTGCGCGCAGTGCTACGCCGTGTTCGAGGGGGAGATCCGATCCATCCTGGAGCGGCGCCCGAGCCCTGCTCAGCATGCGGGCAAGTATCCGGAGCGCCTCCTCATGTACAAGCGTTTCTTCGTGGATCGCGAGCGGGTGCGGCAACGCCTGGAGGCCGCAGTGGCCGCGGAGGATTACGAGGCCGCGGCGCGTCTGCGGGATGAGCTCTCGGTCATGGACCGCGAGGTAAGTGATGGCTGATCTGAAGCACGACACGAGCTGGTTCTCGGATCAGGGGCCCGAGCAGGACGTGGTCATGTCCTCGCGTGTGCGCCTGGCCCGCAACGTCGTGGGCTATGCCTTCCCGGGCTTCATGCAGCCGCGCGAGCGGGCCGAGCTCGAAGATAACCTCGCGGAGTACTTCTCCGACCGCGAGGAAGAGTTCGGTGCATTCGACACCGACGAAGAAGGATTTCGCGAGCTCCTCGTGGAGCGGAACTTCTTTCCGGCCGAGCCTGCCCTCGATGCGGGGCCGCTGTACCTGAGAAATGATGAGCGGCTGGCCGTACAGGTGAACAATGTCGATCATTTACGGATCGTGAGCTTTCGTGGCGGACTGGATTTGCGCGGAGCGCTCGACGATGGCGATGAGATTGACGATAGTCTAGAGGATGAGTTTCCCGTTTCGGTTTCGCTCGAGTGGGGATATCTCACTGCACGCCTGGATGACCTCGGAACGGGGTTGCGGGCATCGACCATGCTGCACCTTCCCGCCCTGCGGCGATTGGGTCTCCTCGAGGAGGCACTCGGTGCGGTCTGGAAGGAAGGTTTCTCGGTGCGAGGGTTCGCGCTTGAGGGGACGGAGTCGCTCGGGGATGTATATCAGCTCGCGTCCCGGCAGACGCTGGGTATCGGCGAGGAAGAGCTTGTCGAAAAACTTGAACGTGCGACGATGCAGTTGGTAAATTATGAGCGACATGTGCGGGAGAGCCTGACGGACTCCCGCAGGGGTGAAACCGAGGACGCCGTGTACCGGGCGATGGGAATACTGTCGTATTCACGTTGCCTCACACGGACGGAAGCATTCAGGCTACTGTCGTGGTTGAGACTGGGCGTGGCACTGGGCATGGCGCAGGAGATAACGTTGGCACAGGCAACATCGTTGTTTTTCCTCACGCAACGTTCTCATGTAGTTCACTCACTGAAGGGTTACGGCATCGACGACACACAGGAGAACGAAGACGAGCAGCGAGCGGTACTGCTACGGCGGTACCTCGAGTCACAGCGCTGACTCTGGGAGGATCTGAATGTTCAAAGGACTAACACAGCGAGCGCAGAAAGTGCTGACCATACTTGCCCAGGACGAGGCAAAGCGCTTTCACTCGGACCAATTGCTCCCCGAACACATCGTTCTTGCCCTCCTCAAAGAGGGAGGCGGACTTGGATATAAGGCACTCGAGAAGGTCATGATCGACCCTGCAAAGATGCAGCTCGAGCTCGA
>JAWLDL010000170.1:0-5455 GCA_041686675.1 Spirochaetia bacterium
CGAGACCGCGGCGCAGCAACACGTAGCCGGCGCGAAGCCCATCGACCCCTTCCGGATAGCGCCGCTCGAGCTCCGCGGCCGCCCGCTCGGCTGCAGCCCGCGCGGCCGCGGCCCACCCCGCGGCCCCCCGCTCCACCGCCGCCCGCCCCGCGGCCGTTTCCTCGTGCCCGAAGCTGCCGCCCCGATCGCGGGCCACATACGCAAAGACAAGCGAGAGCGGCTCCACGACCCGCAGCCCTGCGCCTTCTCCGCCGTTCACGGTACCGCTCACGGCCCCACCTCCGCAAATCGCAGCACCTGTACGCCCTCTGTGCCCGCCGGGTCCGCTACGCGGGCAAGGACCGCTTCGAAGCTTCGTCCGCCACGGGAAATCAGAAGCCGGAGGGTGAAGGAGCGCACACCGAGAACCGACAGCACCCGTGCGTCCGCCTCGACAGCGAGGAGCGCGGGCAGCTCGCCGCGACGGATTTCCTCGCGCTCGCGGGCCTCGCGTATCCGCCGCAGGGCGCTGCGAGCGTCCACGGCCGGCGCTTCGGCGGCTATTGCGTCTGCGAGCACGTCCGGCGGTGCGGTGTTCACGTTCACGAGGGCGTGGGCGGTGAGCACCGGCGTGAGCGCCTCGTAATGCGCCCCGAGGGCGAGCCTCAGACTTGCGGGGGTCAGGTGCTCACCCCGCCGCCGCGCGGCGAAAACGGGGTCGAGGACGGGGCCCGGCACCACGTCCACGGGCAGTCGTGCCCCGGCCACGGCTTCGAGCAGCGTGGCGGGCGCCGCATTCACGTTGACGTATGCGTAGCGGGAGAAACACTGCAGCCCGGGCGCGCAGCGGTCGGCGGGAAGGACCCCGGTTATCTCGACGCCCGGCGGTGGACGGCGCCACAGCGGATCGTGGCGCGAATGGGCTGCAGGCGTTGCATCGGCCTGCATGAGCTCGATGACCTCGACCACGGCGGCCCGTGCCTCGCCGCGCGCGCGCCTGTCTGCTCGGACGCGCTGGAGGTATTTCTCCCCGGCCTGAATTGCCACCGAGCTCGCCACGGCGAGCAGAACGAGGGCGGGAAGGACGAGCAGCGCCGTCCCGCTTATGAACCCGCCCGCATCCGCGCCCCCACCCGCGTCCCGGCCCGACGGCCTGCGTTCGGTGAATCGGATACTCACAGCGTACCTCCCGGCGTTCCGAAGCGAAGATGAGTGCGCCTCGTGATACCCTCCGGGCCCTCGAGGCGCACCTTGATACCCAGGAGCCCGCCGCCGGCGGCGATCCACGGCTCGATGTCCGCCTCGTCCACCCCGGAAAGCGCCGCGGCGAGCTGTCCGTCCACGCGGATCTCGAGCGTGTCCGACACGACGACGGCAAAGCGACGCTCGACGCCGGCAGCATCGTAGAGGACCTCCAGGCCCCGGTCGGTACCGGTGAGTGCGGCGTGGGGATGGGCGCTCCAGTAGCGGAGCTCGACCTCCTCGGCGTACCGCCGGGCCGCAGCGTCAAACATCACCCATTCCCTCGACCAGGAGATCCCGGCGCTCTGTTGTACGAGACCCGTCGCGCCATCGACTACGGCGCCCCTTACGTACACGAGGACGAGGGCCGACGCGAGGATCACCAGAAGGGCTTCGAGGAACACGCCTCCGCGCTCATCGCCTGCGAAAGAGGTCCGCCTCCTCTGCGGCCGAGGCTTCCCGGGCGTCGGCTTCGCGGTTGAGCTCAACCTCCAGGCGACGGGCCCGCACGCTCGCCGATCGCAGGAGCCCGTAGAGACCGCCTGCAAGAATCGCGGCCACACCCAGTGCGACCACCGCATCGAGGAGTATGAAGCCGCCCTCCCGACGTGGCCTACTGCGACCATGACACCACATCCGCCGCATCCCCGTCCCCGCCGGGTCGCCCGTCGGCCCCGCGCGACACGATACCGAAGCCCAGCCCGCCCGGCCCGGGAACCCGGTATTCGTAGGGCCGCCCCCAGGGATCGGGAGCGGGCTCCCGGGTGAGGTAGGGCCCGTCCCACCGCTCAGGCACCGGCTCGAGGACGGGCTTTTGCCACAGGGCGGCAAGGCCCTGGGCCTCGGTAGGCACCCGGCCGTTGTCGAGGGCGTAGGCGTTGAGCGCGAGCGCGTAGCTCTCGATCTGACTGCGGGCGGCAAGTCGCCTGGCCTGGGACACGAACCGGAGCCCCGCCATACCGACGGTTCCGGTCAAGGTGACGATGACGGCGATGGCGATAAGCGTTTCGAGAAACGTCCATCCGCCGTCGTCTTCCACGAATCGCTGCATGTATCCTCCTCCATGACTCCTCAGGAGATGAGATCACCGTAGGCGGTGAGAACGGGAACGATCGCCACCAGGGTGAATACCAGGAACGCCCCTCCCGCAACGGCGATGAGAACCGGCTCGACGCCCCGGGTGAGCCATCCCACACGCTCAT
Organism: Spirochaetia bacterium; assembly: GCA_041686675.1. Lineage (GTDB taxonomy): Bacteria > Spirochaetota > Spirochaetia > DSM-27196 > PWMO01 > JAAAOH01. The sequence goes on from JAWLDL010000170.1 coordinate 2,424, forward strand.
CGAGCTCGGCCGAAAAGTGGCCCCGCAGCTCTCCGACGACCACCGACATCGGAACTCCCGCGTCGGCGGCGGCCAGCCACCTGGCGGCAACGGGCGGGAACAGGCCTGTCGCCGCGACGAGCCGGGGAAACGAAGCACCTCCCCGGAGCGCCGTCTCCATCCGCCTGCAGGCAGCGGGAAACGCCGCGCCCGGCACCGCCTCCCCGGCCGCCGACACGGCGTCCTCCAGCAAAGCGCCGCCACAGAGCGCCGTTTCGAGGGCGAGGCACAGTGTCGAAAGGCGCCGGGCGCGGAGCATCGGGCCGAGTACGGGAAGGCGGTAGAGAGCGCGGTCGATGTGCTCACCCGTCAGCGTCGGCAGACGTGAGGCGCGCGCGAGACCCGCCACTGCGGCGGTACCTGCCGTCGCCCCGACGACGCCCGAAGCGGTGAGAATCGACAGCAGCCGGCCGGCGCGTCGAACGCGCGCTGCCGCCTCGGCGTCGAACACGAGCGCGAGCTCGGCCATCGCGGGCAGAACCCACACCGAGAACCCGACCGCCATTGCGAGAAGCAGCGCGAGAACGAGCGCGGGGTAGACCGCAGCCTGCGTGATTCGTGCCCTCGCGTGTCGGTCCCGCTCGAGGGCGGTCGCAAGATCGCCGAGAACCGGTGCGAGTGCCCCGCCCTCCTCGGCGATTTCGAGAAGGCGCCGATGTCCCCGGGGCAGAGCCGGACCGGAAGCATCGAGGACCGCTGACAGGGGACGACCGGCCCTCGCAAGTCGGGCAAGCTCGCCTCCCGGTGCCCATCGCTCCAGGGTCTCGAGTGCCACCGGCAGCTCGAGGCCCGCCTCGAGCATTCGCGAAAGCCCGCGGTACACGCGGGGAAGCTCCGCGGACCTCATGCGGGCGCCCCCACGCGGCGGCCGGGAACTGCGTCGGCCCCCGCGCCGACCGCCGCGGCCCCGGCCACGGCGCCCGCGAAACCGGCGGCGCCGACCGCCCGCGCCACCTCCGACGGAGTGGTCTCACCGCGGGACACGGCCTGCCAGGCCTCCGCCTCGAGGGACGGTCCACGGTGTGCGCCGGTCTCGACCTCGAAGATGCCCAGGCGGCCGCGAAATCCCGTCCCCCGGCACTCCCTGCAGCCTCCGCCGCTGCAGACGGTGGAGAGCTCGACGCCCGCCCGCGCCGCCCGCTCCCGCTCCCCGGACGTCGCCTCGCGCTCCGTCGCGCACCCCCTGCACACCCGCCGAACCAGGCGCTGCGAGACGCCTGCCGCCATGACATCGCGCTGCAGATGCGGCGACACACCGAGGTTCTCGAGGCGCGCAGGGATCCCGGCGGTACTCGGGGTGTGAATGGTGGAGAACACCGGATGCCCGCTGAGCGCGCCCCGGACGGCAAGCGCAGCCGTTTCCGCGTCCCGGATCTCGCCCACCACGAGGACATCCGGGTCGTGACGCAGGGCTCGCCGGAGCACCGCGTCGAAGTCGAGGCCGAGTTCCCGCCGCACCTGCACCTGCGTCACCCCCGGTAATCGATACTCCACCGGATCCTCCACGGTGAGGATCTTTCGGGAGCCGTCGCAGTAGCCCCGCACGAGGGCGTGGATGGTGGTGGTCTTGCCGCTGCCGGTCGGCCCGCCCACGGCAACGAGCCCACCTGCGGCGAGGTCGACGGAGGCTAGCATCGAGGCGTTCGTGCCGCTCAGCCCGAGCTCGGTGAGCGTCCGCGCGTCTGCTTTCGTCTCGAGAAGGCGGATCGCCACCGATTCACCCCGGTCGCAGGGGAGGAAGCCGGCTCGCACGTCGTAACCCGTCCCGCCGGCCTCGAAGGAGAACCTGCCCTCCTGGGGAAGGCGACGCTCACTTGCGGTGGCGTGAGCCATCACCTTGAGCCGTGAAATCACCGGGGAGAAATCACCCTGCTCGTAGCGTCGTGCGGTGTGCAGCATCCCGTCGATCCGGTAACGGATGACGGCGCTCCCGCCGTCGGTTTCGAGGTGCACGTCGGAGGCACGCGCGTCGAGGGCATCGTAGAGGAGGGCGTTCACGAATCCGACCGCGGGCATTGCCGGGGAGAGGGCGTCGATCGCGACGCCGGCACCGCCCCGCCGCCCCCCGGTCCCGCGGGCCCCGGTCCCGCGGGCCCCGGTTTCGCGTGCGTCGGCACCCCCGCCCCCGTCGCCGCCGCCCCCGCCGTCGCCCGCGACGCCCCCCGTCGCCTGTCCGTAGCGCTCGCCGACCAGCCGTGAAAGGCCCGCAACAAGCTCAGGCTCGCCGATGGCCCGCACCCGGACGTCGACCCCGTGATAGCGCTCGAGGAGGTCGCGAAGCGCCCGGTCGTCGGGGTCGACCATCCCGACGACGACCGCGCCGTCGGACTCCTCCTCCGACAGACGGAGCACGCGGTTCGCTCTGATGAACTCGGTTGCGTACTGCCGCGCGCTGCTCACGGTGCCTCCCCGAGCAGGCGGTCGAGATAACCGCCGAGGCGCTCACCCACCGGCAACCGCTCGTCCGCCGAAGCCGCCCCGCCGGTTGTCGCGTGGCCGACCCCGCCGCGGGCCTCGGCCCCGGGCTGCACCACCGGCAACAGGTAGAGCACGAGCTCCGTCTCCTCTACCGAGCGCGTCGTGCTCTGAAACAACGCGCCGAGAAGCGGAATGGATCCCAGAAGCGGCGTTTTTCGCCTGTTGATCGAGACATCCTGCTGCATCAACCCGCCGATCACCACGGGCCGGCCGGAGGGGGTTCTGACCTGGGTGTCGACCACGCGCTCTGAGGTCGGCGGCGGATTGGTTCCGTCCGAGGAGACGTCGGTGCCGCGGCGCGAGAGGGTCGCCGAGATGTCCATCGTGATCATGCCGTCGCCGGAGGACCATCCCTCCACGCCGACGAAGAGGCCGGAGGTGATCTCGCGGGTCACGCCGAGGCTCTCCGCCTCGCCCGTCTCGGTGTCGATCTCCCGGTCGCGGTAGCGAAACGTGTTGGTATTGCGAAACTCCACCCGCTCGCCGGAGATACCGTTCAGGGTGGTGTCGGCAAG
>JAWLDL010000171.1:0-5450 GCA_041686675.1 Spirochaetia bacterium
CTCATGGTCAGGGCTTACTGTAGGCTAATGAATCGTACTGACGCCGTAATCCGCAAAGCGCTCGTCGGTGGTTGCTACCGGTGCTTTGTGTATGATAGCTGCGGCAATAATAACCCGGTCTGCAGGGTCTTTGTGTATTCGTGGCAAACCCACCGCCGTGAAGAGCGTTTCCGGTTCCAGAGGGAGTACGTCCACTCGATGATGGTCAATGACGCGGCTCCACCAGTCCCGGGGCGGTAGAGGGAGTTCAAGTTTCCCGTCGCGATACTTCAGGGCGATCTCAAACGCACTGATTGCGGAAACTGCGACAATCATTTCCGCATCAATGCGCTTCCGTGCATCAGTGGTCAACCGGTCCGACCCGGCCACAAGCCACAGAAGGGCACAGGTATCGAGAATGATCACTCTATTTCACCCCATTCATCCGGAGTCAAATCCTCCGTGGGCTCGTATTTCACGGAGATCCGGGAAAGTACGGGATCCGTCTGCGTGCGAAGAGAAGGCTGTCGTGCCCGAAGCTCCGCTATCGGTGCTCCGTTACGGCTGATGATGTACACCTCACCGCGTTCCACTTCTTCGAGAATACGGGAGAGATGCGTTTTTGCCTCATGGGTATTCACCGTTTTCATACGACTTAGTTTATATGACTAAGTCTTAAAAGTCAATTTTGGCACGCTCTGATCTCATCGAGGATCGGGATTTGCAGCTTCAGTGAATGGAATCTGATAACAGCGGATCGATCTCCTACACCTTCGCAAGGAGGCGTACTCAGGCGCGATTGCGGACATCGCCAGCGATTCTCCCCAGAACCGCCCGGATTTCCGGAAGGCCAGTCTGAAGGCGATGCGGCGACCGAAGCACAGGGCGACGGGCAAGACTGGCCCGACAAACTCGTGTTTGCCGCAGTTCCCACCGAGGATGAGGGGATCATCTCGCGGAGATACGCGCATCTGATGAGCTACCTCGAGCGGCGTCTCGGTGTCGAAACCGAAATGTACTTCCCCACGAGCTATATGGGAACCATAGAGGCCGGCGCACCGGTAACGTCGACGTCGCCAAACTCGGCCCATTCTCCTATATTATCGCAGCTGAACGCGCGGACCCCGAGATGTTCGCCGTACCCACCGGCGTTGGTGAAACGCCGACCCATTATTCGGCTTTCATCACGCTCGAGGGCTCCGGAATCGATGAGCTCGGTATCGAAAACGACAGCATCGAGAATTTCTTCGGGGAAACAAGCTTCTCGGCAGCCATCAGGCCTCCGCCTCGGCCGTTCTGAATGGTGATGTGGACGCAGCGCCGATTTCTTCGGGCAGCGGGTTCCGATCACTCGAGGGACCGTTGAGTGATCATCCCAACGCCGACAAGGTCGTCGTATTCTACCGAACCGGCGACATACCCTCCGACGGTTACGTACTGTGTCGCGAGCTACCGGAAGACTTCCGCGGAGCCGTTCGCGGCGCATTCTATGATGCGGTAAACGACCCTGAACTCGAGGCGTTCTTCGAAGACATCGGTACCGTCGGGTTTATCCGTCACTCCGACGCCGACTACAACATCATTCGCGAAAACCGCCAGGGCCATTGAAATGAGCCCTGAAGAGCTCACGGATTGACCGTGCCGTCCGGGCCGGGGATCCTCTCGGCCCGGTTATCCATGCAGTCCCGGATCGGAATCAACCAGTCGGCGGGTACTATTCGTGACTGAGCCGTCGCGCCCGGCGGGGGACATCCCACCGGATCGGAGACACAATGGTAGAAGTGAGTTCTGCATAGTTTTGACTGGCACCTACCGCAATCGTCCACGATAATTGTGCAGTATGCTGCCTGCCACGCGGAGTACCCGATAGATCCAGTGTTTTCGACTGCGTCAGTCGAGGAGGAATACGATGCGCCGAGTTCCAATCGCGGGCTTGATAGTCCTGGCGACCATGCTGACCGTCCTGATGTCATGTGCGAGCGTGACCGAGCGGCACATGTATCCGGAAACCGAGCCACCATCCGAAGACCAGATTGCAACGCTCGTGGTGGCCCCGCCGTTTCAGCTGCAAACATTCGACGGGCAAGAGGTAGGGAAGATCCGTCAGGACACCGTCCTCATTCGGATGCGTCCCGGTCGGCATTCGCTGCGGGCGACGTCCATGGATCGGCCGATCGAGTTCACCACGCAGCCGGGATGGATCTACTTCCTGCGGGTCATCTCCGGCTACGGTGTGGGGTGGAATGCCGAAGAGATCTACGAACCGCGCCCCGTCCCGCCGCGCGTCCCCTATCACGTGGAGATCAGTGGTGGTCCCCACCCGTTCGTAACGGACGCCGGGGAGTCCATCACCTTCGACATACCCGCCAGCCGTGTCCACGTTGATCGTGGCGGTTCAATCGACAGCTACAAGTACCTCGCACCGCGGTTCGTGTATTTCAGTCCGGCCGGCGATCACCTCGCCTTCGCAACTCTCAAGATGGAAGTCCATATGGTTCGTGACGGTGTGGAGAGCGAACCTCATCATCGGCTGCACACACTCAGTGGTGCGTGGAGCCCCGATGGAGAGCATTTTGCGTATCCGGTGTACCTGTGGGGCGAAACAGTACCGGAGTCGAAGACCATATTCCGTAATCAGAAGAACGCGATGACGCTCTACATCTGGATGGACGGGGAAATCATCGGCCCCTTCGACGCGATCACGTCGAAGGCACCGCTCTTCTTCGACGTCGACGGAAACCTCGTCTACGGCGCGCAGCACCGGCAGATCTGGTACGTGGTCGACGGGGATGAGCGCATCGAGATGGTATCGGAGCAGGCGGCGGCCGATGTCGTGAACGCGATCTATTCCGAGCGGTCGCCGGCAGCTGCGCCGCGGTAGCGAAGCAGCGACCGCAACCGCGCGCGGTCTACTCCTTCTTCCGCCAGACTTCCGCCCAGCTGACCGTGTAGTAGGACGTACCGGAGATGTATTCGTACTCGTCGCACACCCACTGCTGGGGATCCGGGACCCAGACCTCTCGTCGCATGTAATTGCCTGCCGAATCATAGTAGTATTCGGTCTTGTAGTGCCCGCCGCCGGATGCGGCCATATGCCCGCGGAGACACTCCCCCTGCTTCTGTGTCGCTGCCTGCTGTTGGGTCTCCTCGATACGCACACTGATGAGCTGCCCGCCCACCTCGGCGGCGCGCTCGCACAGCAGCTCCACGGCGGTCTTCTCGTGGGCAAAGTCGTGGCGAGTACCGTCTTCGTAGGCTTTGTAAAGGTCATACCGAAGCTCAAGGCTACCGATCTTTTCGTAGCCCTGAACAACCAGCTCGGTGTCCGAAAGCGTCGACACCTGCGCCGGCTCGTTTTCTTCGGGAAATGACCGGCCGACATATGGATCGTACCGGAACTGCTCACCACGGATCTGTTCGCCGATGGACAGACAGCCGCCCAGCATGACGATCGCGGCAGCCGCAAGCAGAATCACCCGCATCACCTGGTAAACTCGCCTCGTCTGAGGGCGTGGCCTTCGCATAGAATCCTCCTGCTTCCAAACGACGATCGAGTGGCGACGCAACCGGGAGAAGAACGTCAGGTCGTACCAGGCGGGGACTGCTCGCCCTTTCAATACATTCTAATGGGTCAGACCTGATCCGCACCACTCGCTTTCTCAGGATTCCGAGGAAGTTGTCGTAACAGTGAGAGGAGAGAAATGAAGTCGCGGTAACGGAATGAAGCGTCCCAGGTTTCGCGGAGGCGCCGAAGCTTGAGAGGTATGGTTTGCACGAACCAGCTACTGACACGGCGAGTCACCGGCGTGCAGGCAAACCCGAGTATGTGAATCATCCCGGGGCTTCGCCGGCCCCGGAAGTTACACCATTTCGCGGCACATTACCGCCAAAGGTGGTACATTCGGTAGCCGTGAGATGTAACCGAGGTTCCTGCCCCCTGCGTGTATTGCTCCTGACACTTCTTCCGGTATGTTTCCCCGCGGCTGAAGCCTTTGCCACCGACGCAAAGCCCGTGTATCTGGAGCGTCGGGCGGAGGTGGTCCTCCCCGTCGGCTACAACCGCACGAGCGAATACCCGGTGTTCGTGGTACTCCCACCCACCGGCCTCGAGGCGGCGCGGGTGGCGCAGTATCTCGGCCTCGACCCGCAGCGGCAGGAGGACTTCATCCTCATCCTTCCCGCCGGTCGACCCTCGCGGGATCACTACCTGCCGGACTTTCGGTCCTTCGTCGAGTGGTACGAGGAGCGGGTGCTGACTGAGCTCGAATCGGTTCTCGAGAACTACAGCGCCGACCCCGAGCGCGTGTACCTCGGGGGATACTCGCTGGGGGGAGACCTGAGCTGGGCGCTGTCGGTACGCAATCCGGGGCTCTTTGCCGGGGCGGTGATCGCCGGGTCCCGCACGTCCTATCCGGTTGAGCCGGCAACGCTCGAGACCCTTCGGAAGCACGGCTTCCGCGCGTCCTTTCTCATCGGCGATCGGGAGGCGCCTGCCCGTTACGACGGCATAAACCGGTCCCGAAACGCGTTTGCAGACACGGGGATCGAGCACCGGTACCGCGAGTACAGGGGCGCCCACGTGATTCCTCCGCCGCAGGTATTCCAGGATGAAATCGCCTATGTCACGCGGGTAACCTCGCTTCCCGATCCTACCACCCCCGCAGTTCCGAGCAGGACGGTCCGCGCGGCGCTCTTCAGCCACACCAGTCGCGACCGCTTCGCGCTCCGGTTTGCCCTGCCCCTCGAACTCTCCTCCAAGGGGTTTTCCCTCCCCAGCGAGGCGGAGATCGGGGTGCGCGCGGAATGGCCCTGGGAACGCCTCTACCTCCGGACCGCCGCCCGCTACACCAGCAGCAGCCGCACCACGGGAGACTCGGAGAACACCCTCGATCAGTACGTGCTTGTGGCAGGGGGCGGTTCGCGGCATATGCTGGGTGCGGGATTCGGCTGGGACTGGTACCGCGGATTTCGTGAGGGCGACTCCTTCCACCGGTATGACCTGATAGCGATGCACGGGATGCGGAATCCCTGGATCATCCCCGCAGGGCGCGCCGACCCGCTGCGCGTGGACATGCTCACCCTGCTTCGATACCGGATTCCTCGGGGTATCGGGGCGGGTCCGGCCGTCGCGCAGCTTCTGAACCTGCAGGTCGAGTACCTTCTGCGTGTGGCGGATCGGGTGGTGGTGGATGCCGGCGCCGGGTCGTACACGGTGCAGAATCGCCCCGTGGAGGCGCTCTCCGAGCTGTCTGAAGCGTTGGACCACAGGCTCGAGTGGAGCGTCGGGGCCGGGCTCCGCGCGCCCTCGCCGCTGTTGTGGCGAGTAGGATACCGCGGTATCGGCGAGCGCACACTCCCCGAGGGAGAGCGCTCCTACCGCGGCCTCTGGAATCTGACGCTGGAGTTCAGTTACTGAGACGCAGAGGCCGGCTGAAGCCTCGAAGCGGCGGGTCGTCCGGGGCGCGCCCGCT
>JAWLDL010000172.1:0-5402 GCA_041686675.1 Spirochaetia bacterium
CCCTTCTGCGAGTCCTTGACCTTCGTGCCGGACTGTCCCGCGGGCTGCCCGCAGCGGGGCTCGGTATCGACTTCCAGGTGATGGAGTTCGATCTTGCCGTCTACGGCTCGGAGCTCTCCACCGAGCCCGGCTTCCGCTCGGTCTACAACGTGGCCCTCGGCTTTCGCTTCGCCTGGTAGGGAACGCGACGCGGGCCCGCGGTGGTGGCCGCGTGGCGCCTGCGCGGTAGCCCCGTCCGCAGGTTGACACGGGCAATGCGGCGTTGCTATATCTACATGCACCGGGCCGCTAGCTCAGCTGGTAGAGCAACAGCCTTTTAAGCTGTGGGTCTCGGGTTCGAATCCCGGGCGGCTCATTCGAGGTCGAGGAGGGGCCGATCACCCCCCGGAGATCCACCGGGAGGTGACGGTTTCGGGGCGCCGGGTGCTCAGCGTCCTGCTACTTCATTCTCTGAAAGCACGGTTTCGATGATCTCCTCGGTTTCTACGGCGGCGGTGTCCATTACCCTGGCAATGACGCCACCGAACGGTTTTGCCATGAGCTGGGAGTTCATTCGGGAGATGTAGGTTGCTCCGTCGGTAGTCTCGTAAATGGACACCCGACACGGCATCATCGGGGAGATGACGCGGGCATCGTCCTCGGCGAGGACCTCGGCGGAGTAGCGCGATGAGCACAGCTCAAAGATCTTGACCGCCGCCACCTCATGGCCGTGACGTTCGAGAATCTCCTGCATGTCGTGTGTCACCAGTACGCTCCAACCCGCTCGATCCACTTCCTGCTCGAAGCGCTGCACGGTCTCATCGAATGGGTAAGGGCTCTCGTCCTCGAGCATCATGACCCCGGGCATACTGTAGTAGCCAATCACGAGCGTGAGGACCACTCCTACAACCAGTGCAACTGCGCCAATAGCGATTGATTTCTTATACATAAAAGGGCTCCTATATATGATTTATACAATATAAATAAGGATGGCCCAGGGGTAAAGCCGGTCCGGCGCTCAGGCTCGTAGACCGAGCAGTTTGGTCTTTTTGCAATATACCGGAACGTCTGGTACAATGCATCACCAACATAGCCAATGGGGAGGATCGCATGGAACTGAAAGACGCATTACAGACGGCAATCACGGGAGAAATTGAAGGGAGAGAGCTCTACAGGGCTGCTGCCGAAAAGACCGGCGACAAAAAAGCGAAGGGAATCTTCACGATGCTCGCCGACGAAGAGCAGAAGCATCACGATAGCCTTCTGCAGATGGCCAAAGAGTATGCCGAGGGCAAGGACATCTCGACGCCCGATCTTCCCGCTCCCATGACCTTTGAGGATGCGGAAAGTCCCATCTTCACCCGGGAGTTCAAAGACAAGGTGGCCGATTTCGACATGACCGCGCTGTCTGTCGGCATGAAGCTCGAGCTCGAGTCGGAGAGCTTCTACAGGCAAGCTGCCGGCGAGGCAGACGACAAGACGGTAAAGGATCTCTTCAACCGCCTCGCTGACTGGGAGAAGGGACACTTCGAGAATCTGCAGAAGCAGGTCGGCTTCTTCAAGAGCTACTACGAGAACAAGTACAGCTTCTTCAGGTTCTAGAGCTGCGTCTCGAGCGCGGGAGTGCGTTCTCCCGCGCGAGGCGGCTTGCCTCGCGCGGTCGTGCGCTGCAGCAATCGTAGTGCGGCCTGCGCCTACCTCGTATACGACACAATGAGGATCAGCGGCCGCATCTCGAGGCCGCCCGCTGCTACCGTATTCCCGGCCCCGGTGAGATAGGCGATGAGATCACCGAGCGCGAGCGAGACCGACCAGCCGGTGGCGCTGTGGTAGCCCATATCCAGCCCGAACATTGCGGCCGCCGTGGGATCGACCGACACCTCCTCTTCTGCGTCGAGCTTCGGGAGGCTCGGGTGCGTCGCGGTGATCTGCGCGTCGAGAGAAGTGCCTGACAGACTCACAAGTCCCAGCACATACGGGGTGATCTTCACCGTTCCGAGGATCTCGACGGCCACCGCGATCCCGCCCGAGACCGCCGGGATCAGTCCGGCGCCATTGAGCGAAGACTCGATGGTGTAGCCATCACTCTCGACGTTCTCGGGCTCGACGTTGCCGCTGTAGTAGAGAAGTTGCGGGCCGATGAAGGCGGGAATGGAGACCGCTTCGGACTCGTAGAGCTCGTAGCCGACGCCGCCGAGGAGCGACGCGAGCGAGTAGTCGATGTCGGCGCCGACGCGCTCGTCCACGCCGTCGTATGGCTCGAGCTCCACGGCGCCGGATATCCGCATCGCCGACGCGATGCCGTAGAGGAGCAGCCGGTCCGAGCGGGCGGATGCGACCCCGGCGCCGAGCGACCATCCGCCGAGGCCGTCCGCGTCGATCTCCGGGTCCTCATGGACTCTGTCGATACGAAACAGGGCCGGGGAGGCGACGATGCGAAGGTCTCCCTCATCGAAGCCGGTCATCGGCGAGAATGAGTCGGAGATGATCATCTGCGCGACGCCGGTGATGGCGCTCACGGCCTCCTCAGTAGCCTCGGACATACCGTAGTCGGACTGCGCGAATGCGGGGGCAGCGCAGAAGAGCGCGCCCAGCAGAAGAAGGCCGACGGGGATGGTGCTTTGCCGCATGCGGGCGGCGAAGCGTCTCACGCGCCGCCCCTGCTACATGCCGGCGGCTGTGTCGTAGATCTCATCGATGAGCTCACCAATTGACTCCTCCTCGACCGCCGCGAACGCCACGCGGAGATACCGACCGGCGATGGAGATCGTGCCGATGCCTCGCTCGAGCAGTGCCTGCCTCAGTGCCTCGGCGTCGACCTCGCCGCAGTCGAAACTCATGAAATAGCCGGAGTTGAACGGAAGCACGGTCAGAGGCGAGTGGGGGTCGGCGCTCCGGCGGCGCTCGAGCCTTGCTTTCAGCTCCCGGTAGCGACCCTCGAGTATGTCGCGGGCATCCTGTTTCTGGCGCTCGTAGGCGGGGTCGTTCATCACCTTCAGCAGCATGTGCTGCGAGAGGTTGCTGGTGTTCGAGACGACCGCCCGCAGCGAGCCGATCGTCTTCTGCTCGAGTGCGCTTATTGCCTCCTCGCCGAGCCCGGGTGAGGCGTAGGTGAGAAACCCGACGCGAAGTCCCCAGGCGAAATCTTCCTTGGTGGCCCCGTCAACCTTGGCGGCGAGGATTCGCTCATGGGTGGTCGAAAGCGGCGCGAAGATGGACTCGGTTTGCAGGCCCGACTCGAAGAAGAGGCCGAAGTAGGCGTCGTCGGCAACCACGAGTATGTCCGTGCCGTCGTCGGCGAGGGCGGTGAGCCGCTCGACGATGGCCCGGGCCTCCGCGGTGGTCGGGGTGTAGCCGGTGGGATTATTCGGGAAGTTCAGAAGGACGATGACCTTGCCGCGCGCAGCGGCGGCCTCCTTACAGGCGGCGGCAAATCCCTCGACATTGAAGCCGGCCGCATCACTGAAAAAGGGAAAGGTCATGATGCGGGCCTCTTTCCGATGCTCGAGGATGAGCCGGTAGTTTCCCCAGAACATGTCGGGCATGACCACGGGGTCGCCGGCGTCGACGAAAAGCTCTGCGAGGTGCACGATGCCGTTGGTGAGCCCCGCAGTCACGAGCGGCGTCGATGTTGTGACACCTTCGAGCGAGGGGTTCTTCTTTATCATCTCCTCTTTCCATCGTGCCCTGAGCGCGGCGACCCCCGGGGTCGGCGCGTAGGCGACGCTCTCCGCGGGGCTGAAGGCGGCGCTTACCGAGGCTGCGGCCGGGAGGATCATTGGCGCGCCGTGCCTGTAGGCCATGCCGGCGGTTGCGTTGAACCGATGTGCGCGTTCCTTTGCCTCCGCCGACTGAGCGACAATGCCTTTCGGAAAGAACAGGTGGCGTCCGGTGCGGGAGAGCAGGCGATGGGCTACGGTGCCTTCGAGTGATGCGTTGAGAGATTCCGCTAGTGGGTTCATGACCATACTATAGTGAAACAGCCCCATTCGCTGCAATCAGGAATTCGGAGGGGGCGGCCGGACGCCGGATGGACGTCCCGGCGCGGGCGCCTTGCGACGCGGGGGAAGGCGCACTACAATGCCGCGCATGGCCGAAACCACGAGAGAGCTTCCCGATGGCTACGGGGAGTTCGCCACATTCGACAGCCGCACAAACCCGTTGAACCGCCGGGTCTCCTACATCCTCCACTTCGCCGCCGCGATCTTTTTCGTGCCCCTGTTCGCGGCCGTGGCCGCCGCCGTGCGCCCGGGGCGCCCGCTCGATCCCGTGAATCTGTGGGCCGTCTCGGTGCCCGGCCTTGGCATCATCGGTGCGCTCGCGCTCATGTTCTTTGCCGTGGTCGTGGTGATCAACCTCCACATGCTCCTCCATGCCGCAGCCATACGGTACCTCGGCGGCGCGGAGCCGCAGATCACCCCGCGACGGATCACGATCTCGGTGTCCGCGCCCGACTGGTTGCTTCCGAAGAAGGCGATGATACTCGTGACGGTGGCGCCGTTCTTTGTCATATCGGCTGTCGGTGCCATACTCCTCTCCATGGTCTCGGCTCCGCTCATCGCCTGGATCTTCGTGCCGCTGGTTGCCAACGGCATCACTACCTCCGGCGACGTGCTTACCCTCTCGTGGATAATCGTGACCCCCGCCGACGCGCTCTTTCGCTACGATGGAAGCGCTCTCATCGCGTACGCGCCGCACGATAAACAAGGTTGACAGCTCTCCTATGCGCCGCTACAATGGATTTTGTTGCACGATATAAACATGTGTTTACATAGTGCAACACCGCCGCCGCGGGGTATCCGGTAGACACCCGCGGGGCCCGGGAGGTTCGCCCATGAGTGATGAGCATCGGCGCATAGAGCGGATGATCCGCGATCGCAGCGAGGTGGAAAAGCGGCGATACCGAAGCGGCCTTGTCGGCACGCGGGAACGTGTGCTGGTGGAGCGGGTTGACCGGAAGCTGCCCGGTGCGGTGCCCGGGACGGCGGGAAATGCAGCGATGGCACGCGGTCTGGGAGCGTATTACGTGCCGATCCGCTTTGCCGCCGATCCGCGGCATGTCCGTCCAAACACGTTTCACACCGTTGATATCGTCGGAATTGCCGACGGAAACGACCCTGACCTGATCGGTCAGCCGGCAAGGAGCTCTTGAATCACTCCCCGTCGGTAGCGCCGGTCAGCGGCGCGGTGCAGACGGTCATGCAGCCCCGGCGCCCGTTCCACCGGAACGTCTTCCAGGAGTATGCAATCCGCGCCGTCGCCTTCCGCCTCGGCAAAGAAGCGGTATAATCCGGCGGTATACGTTTCAAGCTCCTCCGCGCGCAGCGCCCGGGGATTCCGGCACACGGCGAGCGCCTCCTCCCACGCCGCGTTCCACTCTGCAGGCGTGACAACGACCACCGGCACGTCCGGATGGTAGTGGC
>JAWLDL010000173.1:0-5392 GCA_041686675.1 Spirochaetia bacterium
CCTCATTCCCCTTTAAGGACTTTCAGCAGGTTATCAACGGCAGCGTCTGCAACCCGATCGACCGTCTCGGCAGTGAACCCTCCGATATGCGGTGTGGCAAGCACGTTCTCGTGATCGACAAGGCTCCAGTCATCCGGCGGTTCCGACTGGAAGGCATCAAGTGTGAGCACAGACACGGTACCGTCATCAAGAGCATCGCGCACAGCCGGTGCATCGAGCAACTCGTACCTCGCCGTATTGAGGACGATGACCCCGCGCTTTGCTTGATTCAATGCGGCCCGATCCAGCACAGGCTTTCCGTCTTCGGGAACAGGAGCATGGAGAGACACGATGTCGGAGCACTGCAGGAGTTCCGGAAACGTCACGAACCGGATTCCAGCACTCTCTACAGAGGCGACATCTATAAAAGGATCAAATGCACAGACCTTCATGCCGAGCCCACGACAGAGATCAGCTACCAGGCGTCCGATCCTGCCATAACCGATGATGCCCATCGTCCGTGCCTTGACCTCGCAGCCCTTCCGGCGCTGCCACGTGTGGGTCTTGAGGGAGCTGGCGTGATAGTCAAGCCGGCGACAGGCAGCAAAGAGATGGGCGATGGTAAGCTCGGCAACGCCATTTGCATTCACGCCTTCGGTGCGCATGACGCTGATGCCGTGCTCCCGAGCGGCCTTCATATCGATGTTATCGACGCCGACGCCATTACGGCTGATCACCCGCAATTGCGGCGCAGCTTCGATGATGGAACGAGAAATCCGTTCGACCCCCGCCAGGTATCCCTGAGCATTCTTCAACGCTTCGATTAGCTGCTGCTCGTCGGGCTGCTTTCCGGGCGCAGGCGTGATTACTTCGTACCCGGCCTCCCGCAAACGATCCAGACTCGGATGTATCGGCGCAGACATCGATCGCGGCGTCACGACTATCTGTCCCATCTCCCCCCCAATCGGTCACCAGATCTGCTGTCAGATTATTTCGATGGATCCACCACGCTTGAACACGCGCTTAATGAATCCTTCTTTTTCAATGTCTCCGTAATTGTGCCCCGCTTCGGCATTGTAGACGCAGTAAGACACAAGAGGTTCGCTACCCGTGTTGACAGAACGATGTGCCCAGTACGGTGGCACGTACACCATCTTGTTCCTGACCATTCTCTGTGCACTGAAGCGGCCGTCCGAAGTCTTCATGAGCATGTAGCCCTCCCCGCGAAGACACAGGTATGTTTCGGACGTGTTGATGACGGTATGGTAGTGCCCCTTTGTCATGAAGCACTCATCACCAACTGTTCCGGGTTGCAGTGTGCTTATGCAGTACATGAGGTGACCGTACTCCTCCGGAACAGGTACCTCGAAAACCTCATAGTGGACAGGATCTCCATGGTCGGCGATCAATCTCTCCAACGCATCCTCATCCGCGTAATGACCCCGCATTGCAGATGCGCGCCGAACTGTATGGTTCGTCGCTTCCGGCATTTCAGCCCGATCGATATCCACGTCGACTGAAAACGGTTCAATGAAACTGGTTCCTTCTACCGCCTGCATATTCGTCACTCCTTGCCTTTCTGTACTTCCGCGCTGATCCACGGCCGGCGCTATCGGGCCTGGGCGGCGATCTCGCTCAAACGGTCAAAAGCCGGGCCTTCAGTCGGGATATCTATATCGAAGACTTCGGCAATAACTCTCGTCCATCCGTGGATGAAATAGAGCCAGCCATCCTCGATCTTCAGCCCTCTTTCTTGCTCCTGCGAACGCGCCTGATCTAGAAACAGCAGGTCGCCTCTATAGTTAAACTCCCACACGAGTCCACCATCCGGAAACCGCGCCTCGTCGGTCAGCGGCGACCCGGGCGCATCCTTGCCCAGGCCGGTCGCATTGACGACCATCGAGCCCGAAGGCAGGCGGTTGACGACCTGGTCGTTTTCCCTCTCGGTGGGACAGAGGTGGTAGTCGACGGGAATACCAGGGTTTATCCCGGAGTGAATCACTTTCATGTCTTCCAGGCGACCCGCGCTGCGGTTGGTGACAACGATCTTGGCCGGCCATTCCTCGGGGCTTTTCTGCTTCATTATGTACATGGTTAGCGCGAGAGACGATCCGCCCGCGCCGAGAAGACAGAGCTCACCCCCCGTCTTCTGCCAGTGATCAGCGGGGAGTATCGCTTCCATGGACAGACCACTGGTTGTCGGATCCTTTGCATGGCCGCGCAGCCAGCCGTCGCGTTTCGAGATAGAGCTTACTTCGCCGAGCAACTCCGCATACTCGTCAAGGTAATCGAACTTGTCGTAGCTTGCCTTCAGAAGATCAATCTTATGCGTTGTCACTAACCCACCGAGTGACAGTGGATCGCTTTTCAGAAAGGAAACGACCCGACGATAGACCTGCGGATCGTCGTGATGTTTACAGTCGATACCCACGATCGGCACGTCACCGAGCCCGAGATGCTCGGACCAGCGCGGGAACACACGCATGATTGAAGACTTGCCTGTAGTGACTCCAACAAAATAGAAGGTCGGCTGTTCTGCGGGTTTCAGCTCTTCTGCCGTCATCTGCTACTCCTCTCACACACAACCATTCTACCTGTGCCTGTTGCAAGTCGCCACAGCGCTGCCGTTATCGAGTCTGCCACATACCCTGCGGATACTGCAACACGATGGTCGTGTCTGCGGTGTTGCCCTTCAACAGGAATACGTTCCTAAGAAAGATCCATCATAACCTTTATGACCGGCTCCTGGTCGCTTTCGGCGGCCACAAATGCCTCTTCGAGCCGTTGCAGCGGGAATCGGTGCGTTATGAGGGAAGCAAAGCCTCCACCCGGCATCGCCCGCCTATCCCTCAACAAGTCCATCGCGCGGGGGAATCCCCAGTTCGGGATAGCATGAGAGGCGCGCAGCTCCAGCTTATTGAAATGAAACATGTTAGCGTTGAACTGAATTCCCGGGTCACTGAAGCTGATTCCGTTGAACACTACGATCGCGCCGAAGCCGGCGATATCGAGCAGAGGTGGGATCGTTCGGGGCGGCGACGTGACCAGTATCCGGTCATAGCGCTCCTGCCGGTGGTCTACCCAGCTCGCATCATCGGTGTCCACGACCTCGTCCGCGCCCATAAGAGTTGCCGCCTCGAGCCGGCGGCTTCCACGAGGCAGTCCACCCTTCCTGCCAAGCGCCAGAATGCGATCTGCTCCGTTCAGGCGGGCCAGCATCGTGCAGAATAGCCCAATAATGCCAAGCCCGGACACACATACCCGGTGTCCGGGCTCTATTGCAGCTCGCCGCACGATGTCCAGCGCCACTGTCAGGGGTTCAGCGAGTGCCGATTCTTCCATGCTGAGCCCTGAAAAGGGCACAACCATTGACCTTTCGACAGTCAGATACTCGGCGAGCCCTGCCTGGTCGTTCATATAGGTATGAATGTTGCTGCAGAACTCCGTCTGCCCATTCAGGCAGGCATCGCAGCGACCGCAGAAAACGTTATTCTGCACCACGACTTCGGTGCCTACTGCGAGATCCTCGACACCTACGCCGAGCTCGTACACTACCCCAGAGACTTCGTGCCCAAGGGGCGTCAGGCCACCCTCCCCAGGCCCGCCGGACGGATAATCTCTGTAGAAATGAAGGTCAGTACCGCACAGGCCGCAGGCTTTGACTGCTACAGTCACTTCCCCGGGGCCGGGGCTTCGATACTCCCTCTCAAGTAGTTTTACTGTACGTTTTGCTGTGACCCATGCCGTCTTCATGGTCGTCCTCCTGCCGCGGGAAACCTGATCCTCGCGGCTACCCCTGGCCACTACACACCGAGCCGAGTCCGTCGCAACAGATCTCCTGTAGACTCAGCAGTGACCGGCGTATGGCCGGGCAATGGCAGGATGCGCTCGTGTATAGTGTCGATGATCCACTGCGACTGGGGGAAGAATGCCTCTTCCATCTCTGCCGCCGGAGTAATCCAGTTCCGTGCCCCCACCACTGCCGGGGGCGCGTCCAGCGCATCGAAGGCCATCTGTGTTATATTCGAGGCTACCGTGTGCAGAAAACTTCCGCGCTCACAGGCATCGGACACCAGGACCACCGCGCCGGTTCTGTTCACGGACTCCAGGATAACCGTGTAATCAAGTGGGTTGATGAATCTGAGATCAATGACCTCTGCTGACAGGCCGAATTGAGAGGCGAGTTCCTCCGCCGCCTCGAGTGCCCGGTACACGGCCGCACCAATGGCAAGTATTGTAAGCTCGGTCCCCTCGCGCCGAATTTCCGCTTGCCCTTCGGGAACTTCGTAGTAGCCCTCCGGTACACCGGCTTCCGCGAACTTCTCGGGCATGTCATAGAGGCGCTGGCTCTCAAAGAAGACCACCGGATCCGTTCCCCGCAGCGCAAGATTCATCATGCCCTTCGCATCGTAGGGAGTAGATGGGAACATGACCTTGAGTCCCGGGATGTGAGAGACTAACGCACTCCAATCCTGGGAGTGTTGGGCCCCGTATTTGTTTCCAACCGATACCCGAAGTACCAGCGGCATCGTGAGCTCCCCGCCGCTCATCGCCTGCCACTTCGCCATTTGGTTGAAGATCTCGTCGCCGGCACGGCCCATGAAGTCGCAGTACATGAGCTCCACTACAGCGCGGCCCCCGGAAATTGCATAGCCCACACCGGCGCCTACGATAGCTCCCTCGGAAATCGGAGCGTTGAATAGCCGATGATACGGCAGCGACTCGGTCAGACCGCGATAAACGCCGAACGCTCCACCCCAATCGCGATTCTCCTCACCGAATGCCACCAGCGTCGGATCGTTGTAGAAGCAGCGCAGGAGCGCCTCAAATATGCCGTCACGGAGAGTGAAGACACGGGTTTTGGAAAGCTGTTTCCCGTCCTTATCAAGCCAGAAACGAGACCGTTTCGCGAGGGACTTGACGCGAGGATTCTCCTCCCTGGGCAGAAGCACCTCCGGCTCACCGTCCGCCATGCGTTCCACCCTGCCGTTCGAGAACATAACGCCCTCAATAAAATCGCCACCAACGCGGGGAGAGAGTGAATCGTCCGTTGCTAACGCTGTGACCGCCGTGATAATGCTCGTTGCTTCGGCCTTCAAATCGTCAAACTGCGATTCGGTCAGGAGATCGTTTGCGATCAGGTATCTCGCATAGTTCTGAATCGGGTCTTCCTGTTCCCAGAGCTCCATTTCCGCAGGGGTGCGATAGGATGAGGCGTCCGAAGGTGAATGACCTGAGATACGGTACGTGACGGTGTCGACCAGCACAGGACCGTTGCCCTCCAGGAGCACCTGTTTCTTCCGCTCCATCGCATCTGCCACAGCGAGCGGATTGTAGCCGTCAACGCGTTCGCTGTGCATGTTCCGCGGGTTCACTCCGGCCCCGATCCGAGCGAGTACGCCGAAGCCCATCG
>JAWLDL010000174.1:0-5356 GCA_041686675.1 Spirochaetia bacterium
CCGAACATCGAGCCTGACAACACCGGCTCCCGTGCCCTGGCGGAGAGACTCGGCTTTCTCTCTGATCGCACTGTGACCTGGATGAAGCTCGCCCTGTAGGCGCTCGGAGTGCCACGCACTGTCGCTCAGACGACCGACGCTTTCCGCTCCTCACGGCTCACGCCACCCTCGGCCTCCGGCGCCGGCTCGAGCGCAAACGACAGTACGAACGTAGTCGTCTCCTCGGTGGGGACGAGGGAAATCGTGCCCTGCAGGTCCTGAACCATCGCACGGATCACGGTCATTCCGGTGCCGGCCTGCATGTCCTCGATGGACCTCACGTGGTCCGGCAATACTCCGTAGTCCGAGTATCTGGCGGTTGCGATGCCGTCGCCGGTCTCGACGCGAAGATTGATGCGCTGAGGCGCGCCTTCTCGTGGGGTTGCATGCTTTACCGTGTTGGCGAGGAGTTCGCTGATTATCATGCCGACTTTCGAGACTCTGCCGGCTTTCATGAAAAGTGCAGGAGCCTCGAGGTCTATCGAAAGACCCCTGATTTTGTTCGACGATGCCTGCACGAAGGAATCAACGAGCGAGCGGAGGTAGGATTCAACCTCGATATCCGCGTGTTCTCCCGATTGGTAGAGTTGCTCGTGGACAAGCATGATGGCACGCAGGCGTGCGCTGATGTCTTCGAGCGAGTCTTCACGCGACTTTCCCGACTCGCCCAGCTCGATCCCGATCATTGCGTCCAGGACCGCGAGGTTGTTCCTGACGCGATGGTTCATTTCTCGCACGAGGGCGACCTGTTGGGCATGAGCTTCCATCTGTTTGGTAAGATCATTGTGAGCGCCCAGCATCCGAATCGGGTTCCCCGCTTCGTCTCGTATTGCCAATCCCCGGCAGCGAACCCAGACGGTCGATCCGTTCTTGTGTTCGTATCGAACCACCTGGTCGTAGGGATGCGAAGGATCCTCGAGGTGAAGCCTGAAGTTTTCAAGCGCGGTTTGCAGGTCCTCCGGGTGGATCATGTCCTGCCATTCCGAGGCCAGGTGCTTCTTCTCCGCCGGATCGTATCCGAATGTCCTCCAGAAACCCGGACTCAACCACTCTTTCGCGGGGTCCAGAATATCCCAGTACCAGATTCCGTCGAGAGAGCCCGCTTCGAGGAACTCGAAAACGTTGTGATCGGTCTGAATCAGCGAATAGAGCTCGTCTTTTAGGTACGTCCCGTCTGCTGCGTTATCTTTCGACGGCTCTCCGGGCGTGCCACCAGGCCCTTCGTTCACTTGTTCGAGACGCTGGTGAAGCTCAATCGCGGTAAGCAGCGCCTGAGCCAGCGCGAATCCTGTGGCGCCTTTCTCGAGGAATCCGTATGGAGAGACCTCGCGTGCTTCGGCTACGGTGTGAGGATCCGTAGGTGAGGACACGAAAACGACCGGCGTACTGCACTTTTCCTGAAGGGCGCGTGCCGTTTCGATCCCGTCCATCCCCGTCCCGAGATCGATATCCATGAGAATCACATCGAAGGGCTCTCGTCGTACCCTCTCCAGCGCCGCCTCTCCATCGTGCGCGAGGGCAATGACAAAACCCTCCTCCTCGAGAAGCTGCTTCAGGGCAAGGGCAGCCGGGCGTTCACCCTCGACAATGATCACTCTGGACTTTTTGTTCATAATAACTTTAGTTTATACCCTGAGTATCTCGCCGCGTCAACCTGTCTCCGTGTCCACCGGAACCGACGACGGCCGCAGACGGCGATACAAAGCTATGAGCGGCTCATGGTCCTGACGAGCCGAAACGTTATGTTACCCGGAGTTCCGATTTCTCGACCTAGTACGCATCCTTGCGATGATCAAGTCGCACGACGAACACGATCACTTTGTCCATATCGATCGTATAGAACAGCCGATAATCACCGATACGGTACCGGTAGAACTCTGATAGGTCACCACGCAAATGCTTGATGTTCGGACCAAAGAACGGGTTCTCTCGAAGTAAGGGATATACGTAATCCCGGATCTTGCGGTAGATACGCTGGTAGTCGCGGTTCTTGTTGAGTTGTTTCCTGAACGTATCGGTTTCAGCGATACGGTAGTTACTCGACGAAGGTGTAGTTCCTGTCGGCAATATCAGCCTTACCCTTACGGAGACCCGCCATCAGTTCCGCATCACTAAGTATCTCTTCCATCTCCGCTTCCGAGGCCAGAGACTCCTCGGCAACGTAGGAGATGGTTGCGTACTCGACGAAATTGGAGATGCTCCGCCGTTCACCGGCGGCGGCATTCCGGATTAGCTCGTAGGTCTTGTCATCGAGTCGAACAGTTATCGTCTTGGGCATGTCGCCAGCTCCTTGCATGCAAAGTTATTCACTTTGCTTCACATGGTCAACACCACTATTCTCCGGGAACCTTCACGCGGATGCTTCCCCCTGCTCCCGGCAACGGCTCAACCGTCGCCCCTATCTGTTCGGCAAGCAGCTTCACGAGCTGGGTGCCGAATCCGCGGGCATGTTCCTTGAAGAAGTCCGTTGCGTCGGAGGAGCCACTGTCATGCACCGTGAGCTCGATCTCATGGGCTTTCGCGCTGATCGCAACACTCACGCGGCCCTGCTCTCCGTCGGAGCAGCAGTATTTGATCCCGTTGGAGATGAGCTCGTTTATTATCAGACCGAGCGGGACAGCCCGATCTATGCCCAGTTGTCCGGACTCTCCGTGCACGCGGACCTCGGTTGGCTGGAACCGAGCGGCCGCCCAGTCCGAGGCGTAGGCGGTAAGCTCTCGCAGGTAGGCTGTGAGATCGATCGAGTCGAGGTCGCCGCCTTCGTATAGCATCTGATGGACCATGGCCATGGAGTGGGCTCTATCGGCGTTCTTCTCGAAAACTTCGCGCGCCTGATCATCGCGAATGGACTCCGCCTGCAGCCGAATCAGGCTGGCCACAGTCTGCAGGTTGTTCTTCACCCGGTGGTGGAGCTCATGGATGAGGGCCTGCTTTTCGTGGAGCGATTGCTCGATCCGTTGCTCCTGCTCCCGGCGAACGGTTATGTCCGTCACCGAGGAGCCGATAAGCGTCTCATCCTCCAATGAGAAAAGATAGACCACTACCTCCACCGGAAACTCGGATCCGTCCTTATGCCTGTGGTAACTCTGAAAACGCACGTGATTCGCGGTGTCTTCGCCGGCGCTCGAGTCGCCGGTACCGTCGTCGCCGCTGTGCGCCTGAAGCAACTCCGCGACCGACGGTGGAGGGGCGTCTCCTGTACCGGCATCCAACTCACCGATATGCATTCCGACCAGCTCCGAGCGAGAGTATCCGCTCTGCGCGATGGCGGCCCGATTGACCATACGAATGATACCGGCCTGATCGTGGATATAGATCGCATCGCCGGCGTTCTCAAATATCGCCCGGAAATGTCGTTCTTTTCGTGCGAGATCGTCGATCGTTTTCTGTAGAGGAGTGACGTCCTCTTTGATTCCGACAACGGTACGCAGCCGACCGTCATCATCGGTAATCGGAACGAGAACGGCTCGCTCCTGGTAAAGCTCGCCGTTCTTCTTCGTGTTGGTGAATTCACCGTGCCACGACCGACCAGCGAGCAGCTCGCTCCACATCTGTAGATACGTCTCCGGTTCGGTCCGCCCCGACTGAAGGAACCGCGGATTCGTGCCGAGCACTTCATCCGCGGTATAGCCGGTGAGCTCTTCGAAAAACGGATTCACGTAGCGTATCGAGCCGCTCGCGTCGGTCATCACCACGGAGATGGGGCTTCGGGCAATGGCTGTGGCCAGCTCCCGCTCCCGCTGCTCGACGTTGCGCCTCTCGGTAAGATCAATGGTGCACGTCGCAACACGCGCCACCCTGTCTCCGTCGTCGTAGAACGGGATGTGCACGAAAAAGAACCAGTACGTCCGGCCGTTCTTCTCATACTCCCACTCGAAACGCACCTCTTCGCCCGAGAAGGCTTTCTTTAGGTCTCTCAGCAGGAGTTCCCTGGATTCCGGCGTGGTGTAGGAGAGGATGCTCTCGCCGTGCAGAAGGGGCCGTCCGAACAGCGCTTTCGCGTAATCAGTCGAACGCTGATTGAAATCGAGGATCGAATAGTCCCTCGCCAGCAGTGCGTACGACACCCCGGTGCGGTCGAGGATTGATCGAAGCAAAGCCCCCGCAGGAAGAGACTCCTTCAGTGCCTCGGTTTCAGGGCGGCCGATATCCGCGCCGTGCTCGTCTGCTGTCCAGTGCATCCCGTCAAATTTAACGCAGCGGTGAGGCGCTCACAAGCTTTATGTCACACAATCGGCCGAGGGTGTTCGCCTCGGGCGAGAACGGCCGGAAGCACTCGTCCCCCACCCACGCGCTCACCGCACCGTGTACAGTGCGGACACACCGTAATCGGTCACCACGATGCCGCCCCCGGCTGTCACCGCGGCGCCGCGGGCGTTCACAAAACCCCGGGCGATTACATCGATGTCCCCGGAGGGGTCCCGCCTGAGAAGACGCGAGCCGTCGGGCACGTAGAGAGCGCCGGCTTCGTCGATATCGAAGAAAGAGATAGACCGGCCGGGGTCTGCCTCAAACACGATCTCGGGGGCCTCGCCGGGCGCAAACCGTAGAATGCGAGAGTTGACGATTTCGCCGAGAGCACGGGGATTTCGACGGTCTTCGGCGGAGGCCGAACCTACCCAGATACGGCCCTGCGGGCCGACCTTCAAACCGACGGGCGAGGGAATGCCATCTTCCACCAGCCGACTGCTTCCGTCGGGCTCGAGCTCGTAGACAGCGTCGTGCGCGTAATCGGCATAGAAAACGCGTCCGTCCGGTGCGACGTCAATTCCCGCGGGCGCCCCCACATCTCGCGTGAGCACGGTCCTTTCGCCGGCCGGATCGATCCGGATTATCCTGTTAGTGAACCCCGGGGCCGCCTCCGAGTAGTAGATACTTCGGTCGGCGGCAATGGCAAAGTCAGCTGCAGGCGGCTGATAGGAGGTGATACCTGCGGCGAAGCGCGTGACCGTTCCGTCCTCCGTGATGCGCAGAAGTCCGACCTCGTCTCCGTTCACGAGAAGCTCACCGTCGGATGATTCCTCTACGGCGATAGGAGTGATGAGACCGGAGGGGGCATTGAGCACGCTGATGGAGCCATCCATGTCGACCGCGACGAGCTCTCCGCTTTCCTTTCTGACACCGATGACCCGGCGCTCCCGCTCATCCCAGGAGAGGCCGAAGGGCAGAAGCGCCCCCTCGGGATTGCGTGAGATGAGCTCCGCGGTGCCTCCCGGATCAAGGCGATACACACCGGCTCCGCCATCGGTATAGGCGGAGAAATAGAGATTGCCCTCGGCATCGGAGGTCAGCGCATCACTGCGGATGTAGATCTCCG
>JAWLDL010000175.1:0-5327 GCA_041686675.1 Spirochaetia bacterium
CCGATGTACTTCCGCAGCCGATACGCCTCGATCTCTATAGCGAGCTCGGCGAGCTCATCGCCCTTCTCGGCGGCCTTCTGAATATCGCGACGATCAACGTACTTCTCGGTTATCCCGAGAACGCCGCTTTTCTTGTTGAGCGCGCGCTCGATTTCCTCCGGCTGCATGCCGCCGACGTTCATCATGTGGAAGGGGATGGCCGGGTCGATGTCGCCCGAGCGGGTGCCCATCACCAGTCCTTCGAGCGGCGTGAGTCCCATAGAGGTATCCACCGAGACACCGTTCTCCACCGCGTTGATGCTCGCACCGTTTCCGACGTGGGCGATGATGAGGTTCGTCTCGAAGGGGTCCTTGCCGAGGAGCACCGCAGCGCGTTTCGCCGTGTAGAGAAACGAGGTGCCGTGAAAGCCGTAGCGGCGTACCCCGTGAGTACGGTACCAGTCATAGGGCAGCGCATAGAGGAAGCTTCGCCTGGGCATGGTCTGGTGCCAGGCCGTATCCATGACCGCGCAGTGAGGGATGTCGGGCAGTACGGACTGCGCAGCCTCGATGCCCGTGATATTTGCCGGGTTGTGCAGAGGCGCGAGCGGCTGGATCTCACGGAATGTATCGAGCACCTCCTTGTCCACGATGACGGACTTCGCGAATTTCTCCCCGCCGTGCACGACACGATGCCCCACCGCTTTGATCTCGTTGATTTCTGACAGCGCCCCGTAGTCCGAATCCACCAGCGTCTCCATGATCAGCTGAATCGCCTCTTTGTGATCGGGACAGGAGTGTTCCTTGGTGAGCTCATCCTTCCCCACGACCTTGTGAGTGATGGCCGACCCTTCCTGGGTGACGCGTTCGACGATACCGCCCGCGATCGACTCCTTTCGTTCCCAGTCGTAGAGCTGGTATTTGACCGACGAGCTTCCGCAATTGAGCGTGAGAATGACCATTACAGCCTCCGGGTTTCCGTCATTAGACCTGGTGTGGATTCGTTAGGAGCATTTTCCCACAGACCCGCCGAAGTTTCAACATCGGCGATAGCCGCGGATGCGGCCCTGACGGTGGAGTCGGAGCTACACGCGGCAATTTCCTGTTGCGCTCTTTGACGATCAGGTTTACACTGATCGTTAGTAACGCGTAAGAGCCACGGGCTCTCAAAAAAGGGGGTAGCGGATTCACGACCAGAGAGATCCCCTGCCCACGAGACATACCAAAGAGGAGGAACGAGAATGAGAAAGTTTGCACGACCTGCGCTCATGGCGCTGGTAGTACTGCTTCTCGGCATGACCCTGGTGCTCGCCGGATGCGGTGGCGGACAGACCGCCGAAGAGGAGCAGGCAGAGCAGGAAGCGGCCGAGGCCGCCGCCGCCGCTGCTACAGATAACCCCTGGACGGACGGTGAGAACCTCGCCGGGGAGACGGTGAACATCTTCGGCGCCTTCGTCGACACCGACGCCGAGAACTTCGAGGCCAGCATGGAGTACTTCGAAGAGCAGACCGGCATCGAGATCGAGTACGAGGGCTCCGGCGACTTCGAGTCGCTGATTTCGGTTCGCACCGAGGGCGGCGATCCCCCCGATATCGCGGCTTTCCCGCAGCCCGGTCTCATGTACGACATGGTCGATCGCGGCCACGTCATGGACGTTCGCGACATGGTCTCCGAGGATAAGCTTTCGAGCAACTACGAGGAGAGCTGGCGTGAGATGGCCCGCTACGGAGGTATCGAGTCCGGCGTCTGGTACCGATCCAACATCAAGAGCCTCGTCTGGTATCCCCATCCCGAGTTCGGCGATGCGGGCTACGAGATCCCTGAGACCTGGGACGAGATGATTTCGCTCTCCGATCAGATGGTTTCCGACGGCGAGACGCCCTGGAGCATCGCCATGGAGAGCTCCGGCGCTACCGGCTGGGTTGCCACCGACTGGATGGAAGACATCATGCTTCGCACCGCACCGCCCGAGGCCTACGACGAGTGGGTTGCCGGGGAGCTTCCCTTCAACTCCGAAGAGGTCAGACGCGCAGCCAACATCATGGCCGAGATCTGGTTCAACGAGGACTACGTACTCGGCGGCACCAACTCGATTCTTACCGTGCCCTTTGGCGACGGCGTTGCTCCGCTCGAGCAGGATCCGCCGCGGGCGTGGTTGCACCGGCAGGCGAGCTTCATCACCGGCTTCTTCTCCGAGGGCACCGAGCTCGGTGCCGACATACGCTACTTCTACCTTCCGCCCATCGATGATGAAGAAGGTCGCCCCGTGCTGACCGCAGGCGACATCATGAGCGCCATGACCGATGAACCGGCCACCGCCGCCGTCATGCGCTACCTCGCCGAAGCCCGTTCCACGAAGGAGTGGGTCGAAAGCGGAACCATGGTCTCCCCGCACAACGATGTGGAACTTGACTGGTATCCGGACGAGTGGTCCCGCGGCTATGCAGAGATCCTGCAGGATGCCGACACGGTGCGCTTTGACGCGTCGGACCTCATGCCCGGACAGGTCGGAACCGGATCCTTCTGGACCGGCATGACCAACTGGGTCAGCGGCTCGGATCTCGAGACTGTTCTTCAGAACATCGACGAATCCTGGCCCGAGTCAGAGTAAGCATTTCGGACGCCGGCACGAGCCTCTGGCCGTGCCGGCTTTCTTCCTCCCCCGGCAGCATGCACGAGGGGAACAATATGCGGCAAGGCGGGAGCTGCTATGAGTAGTACGGCTAACAATACAGGCCTGGCAGGATTCCTATCCTCCAGGTACGGCAAAATGATTGTCTCGCTCGCGGCCCTTCTGGCGGTGATAGCAATCCTCGTCCAGGGGTTTCTGTACATGCGAGACGCGGAGATTTCGAAGCTGACCGTCGCCATACTGGCGCTGGTTATCGGCATCGGAGGAATCTGGGGTCTTCTGGCGTCGCTCAACTTCTTCGTTGAGTCGCTGGGAGAACGTGCGCGTGTGAAGTTGCGGCCGTTCATATTCGCCGGACCGGCGGCCGCCGTGCTGGGCTTTTACATCGTATTCCCGGCACTGCGAACTCTGTATATAAGCTTTCTCAATCGCACGAGTACCGAGTTCGTGGGCCTGAGAAACTATGCCTTCATCTTCACGGATCCGGAGATGATAATAGTCCTCCGCAATACGCTGATGTGGGTCGTCTTTGTTCCGGCTCTTGCGGTTGCGCTCGGATTGCTGATCGCGGTCATGACCGACCGACTGTCCCAGACCATGGAGAAGGTAACGAAGTCGTTGATCTTCCTCCCCCTGGCCATCTCCTTCGTCGGCGCGAGCGTCATCTGGCGCTTCGTCTACTACTATCAGCCCCCGGGCTCGACGCAGATCGGTCTTCTCAATGCCATTGTTACGGCGTTAGGGGGTGATCCGGTTGCCTGGCTGCTTATCAGGCCCTGGAACAACTTCTTTCTGTTGTTCATCATGATCTGGCTGCAGACCGGTTTCGCCATGGTCATTCTCTCCGCCTCCGTAAAAGGCGTGCCGAAGGACCTTCTGGAGGCCGCTCGTATCGACGGAGCGGGTGAGATCAGGGCTTTCTTCAATGTGACGGTGCCCTACATCAGCGGGGCCATCCTGACGGTGTGGACAACGATTCTGTTTCTGGTTCTCAAGATCTTCGACATCGTCTATGTCATGACGAGCGGACGCTTCGATACCGGCATAGTTGCATCACGGTTCTACCAGGAGGCGTTCATCTTCCGGAACTTCGGTCGGGGAGCCGCGCTCGCGGTGTTCCTCTTCATCGTGGTGATCCCGTTCATGGTGCAGAATGTGCGATCGATGCAGGAAAAGAGGAGGTAGCGGCATGAGCGACAAGATTGCACAGAACAAAGAAAAGATGGAGAGCACCGAAGCATCCGCCCCCGCTACCGGCGGCTCCGAGGGCCGTCTCGAGAGTGTCTCATCGAAGGGCCTCAAGCAGAAAAAGGAGCTTCGAAGGGTCATCGGCGGCGTGCCGATGAGGCTGTTCGTCTTTGTGGTCACGGTCGTATGGACCCTGCCGACGCTCGGCCTGCTGGTGAGCTCGTTTCGCACGCGGGGGGCTATCAGCAACTCCGGGTGGTGGACCGTGTTTGCCAACCCGTTTTCGGCGAACTTCACGCTTGCCAACTACGAGCAGGTGATTTTTGCCGACCAGATGGGTATTGCGTTCCTGAACACCTTTCTCGTAACTGTGCCGGCAACGGTCATTCCGATTACAATAGCCGCGTTCGGGGCTTACGCCATCTCGTGGATGAGCTTTCCCGGGCGGACGGTACTGTTCGTCGCCATCGTCGGCCTGTTGGTCGTTCCGCTGCAGACGGCCCTCATCCCGATCCTGCGAGTGTACACGAGGGCGGGGCTCAATGGTACCTTCCTCGGTATCTGGCTCGCACACACAGGCTTCGGATTGCCGCTGGCAACCTACATCTTATATGGATATGTGTCCGGTATACCGAAATCCATAATTGAGTCGGCCCACGCCGACGGTGCAACGCCCTGGCTGATGTTCACCCGCTTGGTGTTGCCGCTGTCGGTACCGGCAATTGCATCCTTTGCGATCTTCCAGTTCCTGTGGGTCTGGAACGACCTGCTGGTGGCGCTGGTCTTCCTCGGCACCTCGACGGAGAAGGCGGTGCTCACGGCGCGGCTTGCCGAGCTTGTCGGCTCGCGAGGCCAGGACTGGCACGTTCTCACCGCCGGTGCATTCCTCACCATGGTCATGCCGCTCATCGTGTTCTTCTCGTTGCAGCGCTACTTTGTGCGGGGAATGATGGCCGGTTCGGTCAAGGGATAACTCAATCGCAGCGTAAAACGGGGCGCTTCGGCGCCCCGTTTGCTTGAAAGACATACTGGTGAACAATCATGAGCGAGAGAGCCGGGGAACGACGGCGCAGAAAACGTGTGTCCGCAGCCGACGTTGCAGCGGAAGCCGGCGTTTCTCGCACGACGGTATCCTTCGTCATTAACAATACTCCCGGAAAGAATATCTCCGAGGCCACCCGGCAGCGTGTGCTCTTCGCGGCCGAGCGGTTGGGCTATATTCCCGACCAGGAGGCCCGGCGGATCGCAATGGCGCGGCACCATTCCATCGGGCTTTTCATTTGTCACTCGCAGTACGTGTACTCGGATGCATTCATAAGTCGCGTCGTGGAGGGCATGGCCCAGGCCGTAAATCGGCATCGGGTGCGGCTGGTCATCCATCCGGTGACCCTCTACGAAGAGAGCTATCTCGGACTTGCGCAGCGTGACGAGGTGGACGGCATCGTTCTCATCAACGCCCACGACGACGATCCGGCCCTCGCCGATGTCGTGGAATCCGGGTTTCCCGCCGTCACCATGGACCATCTG